>JBHIET010000086.1:0-13532 GCA_046760785.1 Anaerolineae bacterium
AAAGGCAAGGCTCTTGCTGTATAACCAGGAGCTTATTTATGCCCAAGTGCACTAGGCTCAGGCCGCATCTTGTTCTACGGCCCAGTAGCAACTGTGGGCGTGCAACGAGTGCGAAAGGGGGGTAGAGATATGATCGCGTAACCGAACGAGTTCGTTGCATCGGGTAAGCAAATACAGGAGAGGAGAAAAGGGATGAACAGACAAGCACGAATCTGGATTTCAGCAGTGGCTGGCATGGCACTGGTGGTCCTAGTCCTCCTTGCCGCCGGCGCGACAGCCAGCTCTCCTCCATCTGTAACGTCGGCCACTCAGCCTCAGGCCGTGCACGGTGGCGGCTGGGGCAGCTCTTGGGTGCCGATTACCCAGGGCGAGGCGATCACGTTCAGCCATAACCTGGGCGGCGATCCGGATGATTACGCCGTGGAATTGCGGTTTCTGGATACGGACGGCGGCCTGGGCATCAACCGCCGCTATTACGGCGGCCTGGAGGATAACGGTAACTGGTACGGTGCGCATTGGCAAAACCTCACGACCAGCACGATCCAGGTCTATCGCCAAATCAGCGACACCGTGGCCGACCGGGTTCGCCTTCGGGTCTGGGTCCCGGCTGGCCCCCCGGATTTTGACAGTCGATGGACGGACATCATTACTGGTCAGACTATTGTCTTCAGCCATAACGTAGGGATCACGGCCACAGACTTGACGGTGAGTCTGTGGTTCAGCAGCGCGAACCAGGGCATCCACAACTTTGGCTACGGCGGGCTGGCGGTTGATACTTCCCACGAGATGCATGGGGCTCACTGGCACGACCTGACTTCCAACACAGTTCAGGTAACCCGCCACATCAGTGACACCGACATTGAGCAGGTGCGCGTGGTCGTAGTACACGGAGCTACGCCGGACTACGATAGCCTGGGGGCGCCTGGCGGCTGGCAGCCCATCGCGGCTGGCACCAGGTACACGTTCACGCATGGCCTGAACTGGGACCCCAACATGCTGATGGTGCGGGGGGAGTGCTTTTCTCCCACAATCGGCGGCATCAGCCAGTGGTTTGCTGGGGGAAATCACGACTGGTTCGTCGGCTGGCAAGGCACGAACTTGGAGAACCTGACTGGGAATACCGTCCAGGTCTACCGCCAGGCCGATGATCAGATCTGCCCTCAGGTCCGCATTCGCATTTGGAAGCGTAGCAGGCAACTCTACCTGCCGCTGGCGGTGCGCAACTACTGAGCAAACCGAGGCCGGACGCTGACACAGGCCGACTTTCTCGCCGAACGCGGAGGCCCACCGTGAACGGTGGGCCTTCCGCTTGCCCCCACCCGTTCTCTGTGTTACACTATGAACATCGCACCATCGGAGTTGTGTATGCTTGCCAAAGTCACCAGTTGCGCCCTGCTGGGATTGGAGGGCGTCATCGTCGAAGTGGAGGTGGATACCTCCCGTGGGATGCCATCGCTGATCATCGTCGGCCTGCCCGACGCCGCCGTTAAGGAATCGAGCGAGCGGGTGCGGGCGGCGGTCAAGAACTCCGGCCTCGTTTTTCCCGGCAAGCGCATCACCGTCAACCTGGCCCCGGCCGACATCCGCAAGGCAGGGCCATCTTACGACCTGCCCATTGCCGTGGGCGTGCTCATCGCCTCGGAGCAAGCCTGGCCCCAGGCGGTCGAGGACGCGCTCTTCGTCGGCGAACTCTCCCTCGATGGCTCCGTGCGCCACATCAACGGCGTCCTGCCCATCGCAGCGGTGGCGCATCAGCAAGGTATCCATCGCGTCTTCGTCCCCGCGTGCGATGCCCCCGAGGCGGCCCTGATTGACGGGCTGGAGATCATCCCGGTCGAGCACCTGGGCCAACTGGCCGCTCACCTGCAGGGGCTGCGCTCGATCCCGCCCTACGAGCCCGACCTGGACCCATCCTCGCTGCCGGCCCCGCCGTATGCGGCGGACTTTGCGGAGATCAAAGGGCAGGAGCACGTCAAACGGGCGCTGGAGGTGGCTGCGGCGGGAGGCCACAACGTCCTGATGACCGGCCCCCCTGGCGCAGGCAAGACACTGCTGGCCCGCTCGATGCCCTCCATCCTGCCCACGATGACCATTGAGGAATCGTTGGAGGTGACGAAGATTTACAGCATCGCGGGGCTGTTGCCGCCGGACATCCCCCTCATCCGACACCGCCCCTTCCGTGCTCCCCACCACACCATCAGCAACGCCGGACTGGTCGGTGGCGGGCACTGGCCACGCCCCGGCGAGATCAGCCTGGCCCACCGGGGGGTGCTCTTCCTGGACGAGCTGCCCGAGTTCGGCTCGCGTACGCTGGAGGGGCTGCGGCAGCCGCTGGAAGACGGCATGGTCTCCATCGCCCGGTCCACCGGCACGCTGAACTTCCCGGCTCGCCTCATGCTCGTCGCGGCGATGAACCCCTGTCCCTGCGGCTACTACGGTGACCCGGTGCGCGAGTGTACCTGCAGTCTGGCGACCATCAGCCGCTACCAGAAGCGCATCTCCGGTCCGCTGCTGGACCGCATTGACATCCACATCGAGGTACCACGAGTGGACTACGACAAGCTGACCGACGAGCGGCTGGGGGAGCCATCGGAGGTGATCCGGGGGCGGGTGGAGCAGGCGCGGGAGGCGCAGCGGAAGCGCTTCGCGGGCACGCCACTTTCTTGCAACGCGGATATGGGGCCGACCGAAGTGCGGAAGATCTGCCGTCTCGGCGAGACGGGCCGGGGGCTGGTGAGGGCGGCGATGCAGCAACTCCAGATGAGCGCCCGCGCCTTCCACCGCATCCTCAAGCTGGCGCGCACGATTGCGGACCTGGCGGGCAGCGAGCGCATCGAGACCGCCCACTTGGCCGAGGCCATCCAGTACCGGCCGCGGCGGGTGGCTTGAGGGAGCGCTCGACATCCCCTAACTCACCTGGGCAGGCGCAGTCTACACGATTGCCCGTAGAGGCCCTTGCATCTTCGCCAGCAGCACGGTAACTCAAATCCCAATGTCGCCATCCCAACGCTTTCCCGTCGTGGTTTCTGCCAGAGGCTACCTGCTCCGGTTTCGCTTGTTCTTTCCCCTGAGGCACTTCGCGCTCCCGGCCTCTTTGCGGTATAATAATTACAAACCTGTGTTTGGAGGGCATACTTGGAAATCGGCACCGTACAATCGGTAGACATCGAACGTGAGATGCGCGGCGCTTACCTGGACTACGCGATGAGCGTCATCGTCGCGCGCGCCCTGCCCGACGCCCACGATGGCCTCAAGCCAGTCCAGCGTCGCATCCTCTACGCCATGCACGACATGGGCCTGCGGCCCGACACCCAGTACAAGAAATCGGCCCGCATTGTCGGCGAGGTGCTGGGCAAGTACCACCCCCACGGCGACTCGGCGGTCTACGACGCGATGGCGCGGATGGCCCAGGATTTCTCCTTGCGCTACCCCTTGGTGGACGGGCAGGGGAACTTTGGCTCGGTGGACGGCGACAGCCCCGCCGCGATGCGCTACACCGAGGCTCGCCTGAACCGCATCGCCACCGAACTCCTGCTCGACATCGAGAAAGACACTGTAGATTGGGTGGACAACTTCGACGGCACGCTGCAGGAGCCCTCGGCGCTCCCGGCTCGCTTGCCCAACCTGCTGGTCAACGGCTCCTCCGGCATCGCCGTCGGCATGTCGACCAACATCCCACCCCACAACCTGGGGGAGACATGTGACGCGCTGAGCTATTTGATTGATCGCTGGGACGGGTTGGACGAGGTGACGGTCGAGGACCTGATGCAGTGCCTCGAGGGGCCTGATTTCCCCACCGGCGGCGTCATCGTCGGGCGGGAAGGAATTATGCAGGCCTATGCCACTGGCCGCGGACGGCTCCTTGTGCGGGCGATGACCCACATTGAGGAGATGCCCGGTGGTCGTCACCGCATCGTCATCACCGAGTTGCCCTACCAGACCAATAAGTCGTCCCTGCTGGAGCGCATCGCTACGCTTGTTCGCTCTGGCCGGCTTGATACCATCTCCGACCTGCGGGATGAGTCGGACCGGCGTGGGATGAGCATCATCATCGAACTTAAGCGCGGCGCACAACCGCGCAAGACGCTCAATCAACTCTTCAAATACACTCCCCTTCAGGCCACCTTCGGCGTGCAGATGCTGGCGCTGGTGAATGGTGAACCGCGTCTGTTGAGCCTCAAGCGGGCGCTGCAACTCTACATCGAGCACCGCCACGACGTGCTGACCCGCCGCACGCGCTACGAACTGGAGAAAGCTCGCCACCGCGCCCACATCCTCGAAGGCCTCAAGGCTGCTCTTGACCGCCTGGATGCTGTCATCCAGACCATCCGCCAGTCGCCCGACGCTGACGTCGCTCGTGAACGGCTGATGGAGCGCTTCGAACTGACGGAGGTCCAGGCTCAAGCGATTCTGGATATGCAACTGCGACGGTTGGCCGCGTTAGAGCGCCAGAAGATCGAGGACGAATATCTGGAGTTGATCGAGCGCATCGCCTACTTGGAGGATCTGTTGGCCTCGCCGCGCAAGATCCTGCACTTGATCAAGGAGGAGTTGGCCGACTTGAGGCAATCCTACGGCGACGGTCGCCGCACGCGTATCGTCAAGGAGGAGATGGAGTTCGAGGAGGAGGACCTGGTCGTCGAAGAGGACGTGCTGGTCACCATCACGCAGCGCGGCTACATTAAGCGCGTGCCGCTGGAAGCCTATCGCGCCCAGGGGCGCGGCGGGCGTGGAGTGATCGGGATGACCACCCGCGATGAGGACGCCATCCTGTACCTATTCTCCGCCCACACCCTCGACTCCATCCTGTTCTTCAGCAACTGGGGCAAGGTCTACCAGGAGCGCATCTACCAGATTCCCAGCGCCGACCGCACTGCCAAGGGCTTGCTGCTGGCCGGCATCCTCGCCCTCGGCGCCGACGAACAGATCACGGCGGCCGTGGCCGTGCCGAATTCCGATGACGATGGCTATCTGATGATGGTCACGCGCCAGGGCCGGGCCAAACGCGTCGAGTTGACCGAGTTCAGCAGCGTGCGTCCCAGCGGGTTGATCGCCATACGCCTGGAGGAAGGGGACGAATTGGGCTGGGTCAGTATGACACCGGGCGATCAGGATGTCATCATCGTAACCGAGCAGGGGCAGGCACTGCGTTTTCGCGAGGAGACGGTGCGCGTGATGGGGCGCAACGCCGCCGGTGTCAACGCCATTAAGCTGGACGCGCGGGATCGGGTCTGCAGCGCGGGCGTCGTCAAAGGGCCAGAGGCTGACCTGCTGGTTGTCACGACCAAAGGATACGGTAAGCGTACACCCTTGAGCGAGTTCTCGGTGAAGGGACGTTATGGGAAGGGAGTACGCTGCCTGGGTGGCAGGCGGGAGCACACTGGCGTCATCGCTGCCGCCCGCGTGGTGCATCCCGACGACGAAGTCACGCTTATCTCGTCAGGAGGTATGGTGCTGCGCACCACTGTGGCTGACATTCCCCAGATGGGACGGGCGACCCGGGGTTCGAAGGTGATGGAGTTAAAGGGAGGGGACAACGTGGCATCGGTGGCCGTGGTGGAGGGCAAAAACCGACCAGCCTCGAAACGGAAGAATAGGGAGTCCGGCGGCTGGATGACCCATTGATCACACGTGGCCCATACAGCATCGTGCGCCATCCGCAGTTCTTGTCGGCCATCGGCGTGATCTTCTTCGCAGCACGGGTCTTTCCCGGTGAGTTCTATTTCGGGCCGAACCCAGATTCGGACGTGGATGTGATGGTCGTGGTGGCCTGGGAGGAGGAACGGCTACCCGATGGGTTCTATCGCTCAATGTACTGTGACCCGCGCTGGGAGAGAATCATAGACTTGGCCACGGACGTCAACCTGGATTTCGGTATCTACATTTCCCCTATAGTAATCGGGAGCTCCCGTTTTGAGGAATGGAGCCCCCTGATGCACAGTGTATGACGTGAGGGAGTGGAGTTATGGAGTCCGAGAGATTAAGTTATGTCGAGATTTACCTCGACCTGGCAATCGAGAAGCTTGATGTCGCGCATGAATTGTTGAATCTGTCGCGGTTTGATGACACGGTGTCCAAGGCTTATTACGCGATGTTCTACGCCGCCGGGCCAGCACTGTTGAC
The DNA here is from genome assembly GCA_046760785.1 of Anaerolineae bacterium. Classification (GTDB taxonomy): domain Bacteria; phylum Chloroflexota; class Anaerolineae; order B4-G1; family B4-G1; genus JBHIET01. The sequence goes on from JBHIET010000086.1 coordinate 6,124, forward strand.
GGCCGGCATCGTGGATGTACACAAGCACGCCGGTGTTATCTCGTTTTTTGGAGAGCAGTTCGTCAAGACCGGCAAGGTAGATCGGCGCTACAGCAGAATCTTATCTCGTGCTCTGGACGCCCGATTGGATGCAGACTATGACCCAAGGAAACGGGCCGGTCGTGAGGACGCAGAACAGGCCATCGCCCGTGCCGAGGTCTTTCTCGCCAAAGCGCGGGAAATCGTAGCTGAGGCCGTGGGGCCGGAGGTGATGGGAGATGTGGGCTGGTCTGCCTGAGCGCCGTCCCGGCCAACTATGGGCCTTTATGCCGGAACCGGAGGCCGACCTGCTGGCGGAGACGCTGGTGGCTTTCGCCAACTCCGACGGTGGCACCATCGTCATTGGCGTGGACGAGGCAGGGCGAGCCACCGGGCAGGCCTATGCAGATGAGGTCGAGGTGGCACTGCGGGCCGCGGTGCGGGAGTGCCGCCCACCAGTGGAGGCCCGCTGGCATCAGGCGGCGGCTGGGAAGGATCTGGTTTTCGCCATCGTCGTCGCCCGCAGCCCCGAACTCCACAGCCTGGCCGACGGGCGTGTGCTGGTCCGCACCGGCGAGGAGAACCGTCCCCTCAGCGGCGACGAGATTCGCCAACTGGCCGCCACCAAGTCCACCGGCGATTTCGAGGCGGAACTCGCGCCTGGAGCGCGGCGGGAGGACTTCGACGATGAGGTGATCGCCGAGTTCATCGCGAAATGGCAGGAACGCCAACGCCGCGAATGGACACGCTCCGTGGACGACTTGCTGCTCGATGTGGGAGGCGTGGATGAGGACGATCGTCCCACCGTCGCAGGTGTACTGCTGTTCGCCCGTAATCCTCAGGCGTTCCTACCGCAGAGTGGGCTGACCTTCGTCAAGTTCATCGGCACGCTGCCCCGGGGTGAGTCCGGGCAGCCGGGCTATGGCCGCCGTGAGGAGATCGGGGGCCCTCTGGCGCGCATCATCCAGCGCACCTGGGAAGTCGTGGGCGAGGAGATGCGCACCGGCGCGGTCGTCACCGGGCTTGAGCGGGAGGAACTCACCGAGTATCCGGTCGCAGCCGTGCGCGAGGCGCTGATCAACGCCATTGCGCACCGGGACTACCGGTTGGGTGGGCGACGCATCGAGGTGCGCATATTTGCTGACCGTATGGAGATCACCAGCCCGGGGGGGCTGCCAGGCTTCATCACCGTGGACAACATCGTCGAGGAGCACTTCTCGCGCAACCCGCGCATCGTCTCCGGCCTGTACCAGTGGGGCTACATCGAGGAACTGGGGCTGGGCGTGGACCTGATGATCGAGGAAATGGTACGAGCCGGTCATCCTCCACCCAAGTTCAAGGACACCCCCTACTCCTTCACCGTCACGCTCTACAACGTCCGCGAGCGCGCCCCCCTGCCCGGCTGGACGCGCACGATGAACGAGCGACAGGCCAGGGCGTTGGCCTACGTGCAGGAGCACGGTCGCGTCACCAACCGCGAGTATCGCAGCCTCTGCCCCGACGTCAGCGCCGAGACGCTGCGGCTCGATCTGGTGGATTTGGTGGAGCGGGGGGTTTTGCTGAAAATCGGGGCCAAGAAGGGGACGTATTACATATTGAAATAGTTTATCCCAAATTTATCCCAAATCGCATTTGGGATATTTTGTCCCAAGCCGCCATTCAGTCAAGGAGGAATTCCAAATGGACCTGCGTCTCAGCGACGAACATCGCATGATCCGTGATATGGCACGGGATTTTGCCCAGAATGAGATCGCGCCCATCGCGGCGGAGCACGATGAGACGGGCGAGTTCCCCTACGAGACGATTATGATGATGGGGAAACAGGGCTTCATGGGCATCGAGGTACCGGAGGAGTACGGCGGCCAGGGGATGGACACGCTGGCCTACGTGCTGGCCCTGGCGGAGATTTCCAAGGCAGACGGTTCCCACGGCACCGTCATGTCCGTCTGCAACTCTCTCTTCTGCTATGGCATCCTGCGCTACGGCACCGAGGAGCAGAAGCAGAAGTACCTGCGGGCGGTCGCCAGTGGGGAGGTGATAGGGGCCTACGCGTTGACCGAACCCCAATCTGGCTCCGACGCCGGCAACATCCGCGTGACGGCCACGCTCTCCCCCGACGGCTCCCACTATGTGATCAACGGCACCAAGTCGTGGATCACCAGCGGGCCGGTGGCAAAGTATATGGTGCTGTTCGCGCAGACTGACCCCGACGCCAGGCCCCGCCACCGGGGGGTCAGTGCCTTCCTCGTTGACACCGACGAGCCGGGCTTTGAACGGGGCAAGATCGAGCCCAAGCTGGGCATCCGTGCCTCCGCCACATGCGAGATCCACCTGGAGGACTACAAGTGCCCGGTGGAGGCCCGGCTGGGCCATGAGGGAGAGGGCTTCAAGATCGCCATGGCAGTGCTGGACGCGGGTCGCATCGGCATTGCCGCCCAGGCACTGGGTATCGCCGAGGCGGCCTACGAGGCCTCCGTGGAATACGCCCGCGAGCGGGAGGCCTTCGGCCAGAAGATCGGCCATTTTCAGATGATCCAGCAGAAACTGGCCGATATGAAGTGCCGCGTTGAGGCCAGCCGGCTGCTCATCTATCAGGCGGCGCTGGCCAAGGATGAATCCAAGAAAACCGGTCGCCGCTATACCCTGGAGGCCTCGATGGCCAAGCTCTTTGCCTCCGAGACGGCAATGTGGGTCGCTACCCAGGCGGTCCAGATCCACGCCGGGATGGGCTACTCTAAGGAACTGCCCGTCGAGCGCTACTTCCGCGACGCCAAGATCACCGAGATCTACGAAGGCACCAGCGAAATCCAGCGCATGGTGATCGCGCGGCTAGAGACGGGGCTGAGGTGAACCGATGAAAGCCCTCTGTTTCTACGAACACGGCGAACTGGACGTTCTACAATACACGGACGTACCCGATCCCGAACCCGGCCCGGAAGAGGTTCTGGTGCGGGTGCACGCCTGCGCCCTCAATCATCTGGACGTCTTTGTGCGGCGGGGCTGGCCGGGCCTGAAGCTGGAGATGCCTCACTGGACCGGGGCGGACGTGGCCGGGGAGGTGGCCGCCTTGGGCGAAGGAGTCACCGGCTGGAAGGTGGGCCAGCGGGTGGTGGCCGACCCTGGCATCTCCACCCGCGAGGACGAGTTCACCCGCCGGGGGGAACACTCCCTCAGCCCCGGCTACGTCATCCGGGGAGAGCAGATACGGGGCGGACAGGCCGAGTACGTGGTCGCTTCGGCGGCCAGTTTGATGCCCATCGCCGAGGGCTGGGACTTTCCCCAGGCGGCCGCGCCGCTGCTGGTGAGCCTCACCGCCTGGCGCATGCTCGTCCATCGCGCGAACTTGCGGGCCGGCGAATCTGTCCTCGTCGTCGGCGCGGGCGGCGGGGTCAACTCGATGGCGGTGCAGATCGCCAAGCTGGCCGGCGCCACCGTCTACGCCCTCACCAGCACGGAGGAAAAGATGGCCAAGGCCCGCGAGTTGGGCGCCGACGTGGTGCTCAACTACAGGGAGGACCCTCAGTGGAGCAAGGCGCTCTACAAGATGACCGGCCGGCGGGGGGTGGACGTGGTGGTGGACAACGTCGGGCGGGCGACGCTGGCGCAGAGCATGCGGGCCGTGGCGCGGGGCGGGCGCATCGTCGTCGTCGGCAACACCTCCGGCCCCAAGACCGAGATTGACGTGCGCTTCATCTTTGGCAAGCAAATCAGCATCGTCGGCTCGACGATGGGTTCCCACCAGGACTTCCGCGACGTGATGGGGCTGGTGTGGGCGGGCAAGCTGAAGCCGGTGGTGGACCGGGTGATGCCGCTCAGCGAAGGCAAAGCGGCCTTCGAGGTGCTGGAGCGAGGGGAGCAGTTCGGGAAGATTGTGCTCACGCCGTGAGTGAACACGGATGAACAGGATTGCACGGGTCGTTCCGTAAATCCGTCAATCCTGCCGATCCGTGTTCTTGTGGAGGTGCTTTATGCCCACATCATTCGACGAGACAACCTGGCGCTCCCGCATCGCCGCCTGGTGGCGGGAAACGGCGCGGGACCCGGCAGGGACGATGCAGCGGCTGGGGGTGCACACTGCCTACGGGCTGCTCACCGCCAGCGCCTGGCTGCCGCTCCTCGCCGCCTACGCCGAGGACCCCGGCCCGGCCGTCGCCGCGCTGGCCGGTGTCCTGAGCGGCGTGGGCACCAACCTGCTCTCCAACCTGCTGCAAGAGACCTACGAGAGGGCTACCGCGCCACAGCGGGCGGAGCAGGAGGTGGCCGAGCGGCCAGACCTGCGGGCCGAATACCAGCGGATGCTGGCGCGGCTGGAGGTCCTGACCGCCGCCCAGGGAGCGCTGGGCGAGAGATGGGCGGATTTCGAGGCCCAACTGCGGGAGGAACTGGCCCACATGGGCGGTGGCCTGCGCGTCGAGACCGGAGGCAGCGCGGTCGTCTTCGGCGACGTGGTGGCCTATGAGTTCGTGGGCCGGGACAAGACCATCATCACCGTTCGGGGGGAGCGGGTCATCGTCGTCGGCGGGGATGCCCACGGCCTGATCGCCGTCACCGGCGACGGGAGCCGCGTCTACGTCTCCCCCGATCAGGTCCCCCCGGAGGCCGCCTACCTCCGCGCCCTGGCCCGCGAATGCCAACGGCTCCCCCTGGTCGTGGTTGATCCCCGCTTCCTCCAGACCGGGCCGGAGACTCCCGTGCCGCTGCCGGAGGTCTACGTGGACCTGGACGTGGTCGCCCCGGTGCGGGAGGAACGGAGAAAGGGGGAGCGGGTCTTCATCACCCGCCTGGCCCGAGGGGAGGGCAGGGAGCGGGCCCCGCTCCTGGAGGCCATCGCCCATCCCGAGGTGGCCCGCTTCGTCCTCCTGGGCGACCCCGGCTCCGGCAAAACCACCTTCGTCAACTACCTGGCCTACACCCCGGCGGTAGGGGCGCAGCAGGCCACGCCCTTGCGGGGAATGTTCCCCGTCCGATTGGCGCTGCGGGAGGTGGCGGCCCGCTGCATCCCGCCGGGGGCGGAGGAAGGACAGGCGCGGATGCTCTGGAAGGCCCTGCGGGCCGACCTGACTGCCCGGCTGGGGGAGGAAGGAGCCAAACGGCTGTTTCCCCACCTCCAACGCCGCCTGCTGGAGGAGGGCGGCCTAGTCCTCCTGGACGGGCTGGACGAGGTGCCGCAGGCGGAACGGCGGCGGAAATGTCTCCTGGAGGCGGTGGCCGATTTGGCCGGAACGCTCCCGCCCGAGCGCAGCCGCGTCCTGGTCACCGCCCGCCTCTACGCCTACGACAAGCCCCAGTGGCGGCTGCCCGGCTTCGAGGTGTTGCTCCTGGCCGACTTCGACGGAGGGCAGGTGGAGCGTTTTGTCGAGCGGTGGTACCAGGCGGTGCGCCCGACGATGGGCTGGGACGAGCCGACGGCGCGGGGGCGGGGGGAGCGGCTGCTTTCGGCGCTGGAGGAACGGCCCCGCCTGGCGGCCCTGGCCGACATCCTCTGGGTCGAGATCCCCCCCGGCCCCTTCCTGATGGGCAGCGCCGAGGACGACGAGACAGCCTACGACGACGAAAAGCCCCAACACACCCTGGACCTCCCCGCCTTCTACCTCAGCCGCTACCCCATCACCGACGGTCAGTACCGCCCCTTCGCGGAGGGGGGTGGCTACGACGAACCCCGCTACTGGACCGAGGAGGGCTGGGCCTGGCGCACCGGGGAGCAGGAACCGGACTTTTCCCCACTCGATGACTGGCGAGACGAGGAGGAGTGGAAGAAATCATATATCGAGTGGGTGACCGGGCGACGGTGGAGCAGCGCGCCCGGCCCTTCTGGTGGGGTCATCCCCGCTGGGGGCTGGGTAACCGCCCCGTGGTGGGGGTGACCTGGTACGAGGCGCTGGCCTACTGCCGCCGGCTGGAGGAACAGTCAAAGGTTTCGGATTACAGGTTTCAGGTTTGGCGGGAGGGGCAACCTGAAACCCGGAACCCTCACCATACGGCTGCCGACGGAGGCGGAGTGGGAGAAGGCAGCGCGAGGGACCGACGGCCGCCGCTACCCCTGGGGAAACGAGTGGGCTGCGGGTCGGGCCAACACGGAGGAGGCCGGCATTGGCGAGACCTGCGCCGTGGGCTGCTTCCCGGCGGGGGACAGATCCTACGACCTGATGGATATGGCCGGCAACGTCTGGGAGTGGACCGCCAGCAAGTGGGGCCGCACAAGTGTCTATCGGCCCGATTACGGCTACCCCTACGACTCGGCCGATGGACGGGAGGACCCCACCGGCCCCGATCTGCGGGTGGTGCGTGGGGGGGCCTGGTTCAATCTTCAGAGGCTCGCCCGCTGCGCCTTCCGCTACAGGCTCATCCCGGTCTCCTTCAGCGCCTCTCTGGGTTTTCGGGTGGTGGTGTCCCTGGCTCTCCGCGGGCAGCGTGAGGGTCGCAGGGGGCGACTTCGTGGGCCGGGATAAGGTCGTCGTCCGGCAGGTCGCCCAGGGGGCCACGGTGGAGGACTTCCTGCGCCTCCTGGTCCAACTGCGGGAGATGCTCCCCGCCGCCGGGCTCGACCCGGAGACCGCCCAGGTGATCGAAGCCGACGTGCGGATCGTGGAGGAGCAGGCCTGGCGGGAGGAGCCGCGCGGGGCCGTCGTCCTGACCAAACTCAAGGGAGTGGTGGAACTGCTGGGAGCGGCCGGCGCCGCCGCCACGGGGGTCTCCCGCTTGGCTCCGCTGGTCCAGCAGGCCATCCAATGGGCGCAGCAATTGTTCCACCAGGCGGGGTTGCCGTAGGGGCGACCCTTGCGGTCGCCCCGGTGGGCAGGTGCAAGACCTGCCCTTACCGCAGATTATTGAGAAGATACGTGAGAAAGGCGTTTGAGGGCCTGCCTGGACGTTTACGTCCGGGCTCAGAGAACAAAGCCCTGCGGGCTGGAGTCCAGCCCCCGGAGGGGGCTTTGCTCTCTCAGCCCGGCGGTTCACCGCCGGGCGATCCGCCGGCCCGGCCCCGCCTCACCCGCCCTCAAAAGTGGGTGCTCGCGTTGGCCCTCCTGGTGCTGGCCCTCGGCCTGGCCAACCTGGGCAGGGCAGGCGTGGCCCTACGCTACGCCGCCCTGCTGCCCGACCTGCCGATGACGGTGACGTGGAACCACCTGGTGACGCTGGGGGTCTTCTGGGGCGTGGCTTTCGTCGCCTGCGCGGTAGGCCTGGCCCGCTTCTGCCCCTGGGGCCGGTGGGGGACACTGGCGGTGGTGACTCTGTACGAGATTCACGTCTGGATCAACCATCTCCTGTTCGACGCCAACGACTACGCCCGCCAGACCCGGCCTCGGGATTTGCTGCTCACCCTGCTCCTGCTGGCCCTCGTCTGGGGAGTGTTGAACGTACCCCAGGTGGGCCCCCCGTTTATATTGCGT
>JBHIET010000087.1:0-13408 GCA_046760785.1 Anaerolineae bacterium
TCAGCTATGATCTGTACAATCACTGTTACGATTTCCAGGGGTGCGAAAAACGGGCCAAGTGCGTCGCACCTTGCTCTATTCAGCAATTCGCGTTCTTTTTGAAGCGGCTTGCAAGAGGATAGTCTGCGTGGTACAATCTGGTCAGGTGAGTTGTCAATTTCGCATTGCTGCCGGGCAGGAGGAGTGGACAGTGATAGACACGGCGAGAGAACTGGTGAAGCGACTGAAAGAGCCGCCTCCGCTGCCGTTGGATGATGACCTGCGGCGCGAATTGTTGGAGGTGCTATTGGTTCCGCCACAGCAGCACGAGATGACATACGAAGAGTTCCTGGCCTGGGCTGACGAGGACACGCTGGCCGAGTGGGTGGACGGAGAGGTGGTGATGTACGGCCCAGCGAGCGCTAGACATCAAGATATTTCCGGTTTTTTGCAGAGTGTGCTGCGTTCTTTCGTAGAAGTGCGCGGTTGGGTATGGTGCGCAGTGCCCCTTTCCAGATGAAGCTGGCGCAATCTGGCCGCGAACCGGACTTGCTGTTCGTATCTCAGGAGCACCTGGAGCGATTCAGAGAGACCTACGTGGACGGCCCGGCCGATCTGGTGGTGGAGATCGTCTCGCCGGAGAGCGCGGAGCGTGACCGGGGAACAAAGTTCTACGAGTACGAGGAGACCGGCATCCCCGAGTATTGGCTGATTGACCCACAGCGGGAGCAGGCCGAGTTCTATCGCCTCGACGAACAGGGGCATTATGGCCTGATTTCCCCGGACGCAGAAGGGGTGTACCGCTCGGAAGTGTTACCTGGTTTCTGGCTGCACGTGGATTGGCTGTGGCAGCCTCCTCGGGTGCTGGACGCACTGCGAGAGCTGGGACTTGTTTGAAACCAGTGGAGCAAATTGGCAATTTGTCCTGCCGCGCACTTCAATCCACCGTCAGCGTCTTGCTCAGGTTGCGCGGGAAATCGGGGTCGTAGCCGCGAGCCAGGCTGAGCCGGTAGGATAGCAGTTGCAGGGGCAGAGTGGCCAGTAGCGGGTTGAGGAGCGGGCCAACCTGGGGCAGCACGATCAGATCGTGGGCGTTGGCTCGCAGCCGCTCGTCCTCCTCCCCGATGACGACGGCCCGCCCGCCCCGGCAGGTGGTCTCGTTGATGCCGCTCACCAGCAGTGGCACGTCCTCCGGCCCGGCGACGAAGATGACCGGGTAGCCCTGGTACACGGCTGAAAGCGGGCCGTGCTTGAACTCGGTCGAAAGCATCCCCTCACAGTGAGCGTAGGTCACTTCCTTGAGCTTCAGCGCCCCCTCCAGCGCGATGGGGTAGGTGAGGCCGTAGCCCAGGCAGTAGAGATCATCCTGGCTGGCCAAGGCTGGTTCCAGCACCGCTACCTGCGGCTCGACCAGCGTCAGCGCATCCTCCAATGATTCCGGCAGGCGGGCCAGCGGCTCGGTGGAATGCCCTCCCATCCGCAGCGCCAGGAACAGCAAAGCCACCATCTGGTTGGTAAAGGTCTTGGTGGCCGGAACGCTGATCTCGTAGCCGCAGGCCAGGGGAAGGTAGCGCTCGCTCTCATTCATCAGGGTGGAGCCCAGGACGTTGATCAGTCCGAGGATTCCCATACCCTGCTCCCGGGCGACCTCGACCGCGTTGAGCACGTCCTTGGTCTCCCCGCTCTGGCTGACAAAGACTCCCACGTCCTCCGGCCCCACCGCCGGCCCATATTGGGCGATGAACTGAGGGGCCAGGATGGGAATGGCGGCGCGTCTGGCCAAGCGGGCCAGGTAGACCGCGCCCAGTATACAGGCGTGATAACTGGTGCCGCAGCCAACCAGGTAGAGATGGCGCGCAGCGGCTATGCGCTCAACCATCGGCGAGACGTGGGGAGATGCCTCCAGAAGGTGGATCAGTTCTCGCGCTGCACCGGGCTGCTCGTGGATCTCCTTGAGCATAAAGTGGAGGTAGCCTCCCTTCTCTGCCGCCTCCATGCTTTCGGTGATCTCCTCCACCTCCCGCTCGACGAGGCTGCCATCATCCACCCGCCGCAGTTCCACCCGGTCGGCCCGAAGTATGACGATCTCGCCATCTTGCACGCGCATGATGCGACGGGTGAGCGGCAGGATGGAGGGCAGGTCGGAGGAGACGCAGGTGGCCCCCTCGGCAAGACCGACCGCCAGCCCCGAGCCCTTCTTGAAAGCGTACAGCCGATTCTCCCCTACCCGCCCGATGGCGAAGGCGTAGTCTCCCTCCAGATCGTCGTAGGCGTGGCGGATTGCCTCCACCATATCGTATCCCTGGTCCACGTATTGCTCCACGGCGTGGACGCAGGACTCGCCGTCGTTGGTGGAGCGGACGGTCATCCCCTCGGCGATGAACTGCTGGCGCAGCTCGACATTGTTGACCACGTTGCCGTTGTGGGCGCCCACCAGGTCGCCGTCAGAGTCCAGGTGAGGTTGGGCGTTGACCTGAGAGGGCGCACCGAAGGTGGCCCAGCGCAGTTGAATGATGCCCCGCTGGCCGGCCATCTCGGCGAACCCTAGCTGCGCTGCCACTTCATCTACCTTCCCCACGTCCTTGCGCAGATCAATGGTGCCGTTGCCATGCAGGGTGGCGCAACCTACCGAATCATACCCCCGGTAGGAGAGCCGCCGTCCGGCCTCGACCAGGATCTCGCCCAGCGGTTGTTCCTGTTCTACGACGATGCCGAAAATGCCGCACATAGTTCTCCTTGTTCGAAAGACGTGCCGTTGTCAAAAATCAAGACCCGGTCTGACCGAGTCCTGAAAGCGATCCTGTTTGGTAACTACTTTGACAATGTCAGGTTAACATAAAGCAGGCTGCACTTGCTCGCCGGTGCTCGTAGCCCCCGTCCCTTCGGGCTGAGCCTCAGGACGAAGCCTCGGGGGCGTCTCAAACGAGATTTGTCCGGAGAACACGCCCTTGTCTCCGAGAGCGTCGCCAGCGAGAGCATCTTACCCCGCCGAGCGGTGATTCTCCGCATGGGATGCCCCCGGGACGGGGGCTGGGAGCAGTGGCTGAGTAGTACGGAAGTTATACTTTTACGGCCCCTTAGGACGTAGGGCTTCGGACCTCATTCCACAGTGACGCTCTTCGCCAGATTCCGTGGCTGGTCCACATCGCAGCCCCGGCGCACCGCCAGGTGGTAGGCCAGCAGTTGCAGCGGGATGACGTTGACCACGGGGGAGAGGAGGGGCGGGGTGGGGGGGGCGGTGAGAACGTAGTCCGCCTTCCCCGCGATGTCGGTATCCCACTCCGTCGCCAGCGCGACGACGATGCCACCCCGCGCTTTGACCTGCTCGATCTGGCTGACCATCTTGTCGTAGACGTGGTCGCGCACGGCGATGGCGACGACGGGCATGGCCTCGTCAATCAGCGCGATGGGGCCGTGCTTCATCTCACCTGCCGGATAGCCCTCGGCATGGATATAGGAGATCTCCTTCAGTTTGAGCGCTCCCTCCAGGGCGATGGGGTAGTTGATGCCCCGTCCCAGGTACAGGAAATGCTCCCGGTCGTAGAACCAGTTCGCCAATTGCTTGTACTCGTCGCCGTGCTCCAGCACGCGCCCCACCAGGTCGGGCAGCCGGGCCAGATCGTCCACGCACTGTCGAAGCTGCTCGCCTTCCAGTACACCCCGCAGTTCCCCCAGATAGCAGCCCAGCAGGTAGAGGTCCACCAGGCTGGCGGTGAACGCCTTGGTCGAGGCCACGCCGATCTCCGGTCCGGCGTGCATCAAGATATAGCCGTCGGAGACGCGCATGGCCTGGCTGCCGATGACGTTGACGATGGACCACAGCCGCGCTCCCTTGGCCCGCGCCTCCTCCATCGCCGCCAGCGTGTCCACCGTCTCGCCGCTCTGGGTGATGGCCAGCACGGCGGTGTCGCCGTTGATGATAGGGTCGCGGTAGCGGAACTCGGAGCCGTAGTCCACCTCGACCGGCATGCGGGCCAGTGTCTCGAGGATGAACTTGCCCACCTGTCCGGCGTAGGCCGAGGTGCCACAGGCGACGATGATGATCTTCTCCAGCACCTGAGCCTCCTCCGGCGTCAGCTCCAGGCTCTCCAGTCGCACCCGGCCGGCCTCAAGTTTGGCCCGCCCGCGGATGGTGTCGGTGACGGAGCGGCCCTGCTCGTAGATTTCCTTCTGCATGAAGTGGCGGTACGTCCCTTTGGTCGCCGCCACGGGGTCCCAGGGGATGGTGTGCACTTCCGGTGTGATTGGCTCCCCTGCCAGCGTGGTCACCCGCGCCCCATCCCGCGTCACCACTGCCACCTGCCGATCCTCGGCGAAGATCATACGGCGGGTGTGCTCCAGGATGGCCGGGATGTCGGAGGCGACGAACATCTCCCCCTCACCTATCCCGATGGTGATGCCTCCGGCGTTGCCCAGCCGTGCTGCCACCAGCCGGTCGGGCTCGCGACTGCTAAGAAACACGAAGGCGTTGGCCCCTTTGACGTGGGCCAGCGCCTGGCGCACCGCCGTCTCCAGGTCTGCCCCGCCCGCAAGGTACCCTTCGACCAGGTGCACGACCACCTCGGAGTCGGTCTCCGAGGCGAAGCGGTGCCCCTCGGCCTCCAGTTCCTGCCGCAGCGGGAGGAAGTTCTCGATGATGCCATTATGGACGGCAGCGATCTCTCCGGTGATACCGACGTGGGGATGGGCGTTGCGACGGGAAGGCTCGCCGTGGGTGGCCCAGCGGGTGTGGCCGATGCCCGCGTGTCCGCTCACCGGATCCGCTTCCACAAGTTGCACCAAGCCGCCCAGTTTGCCGACCTCGCGCCGCACGCCGATGGTGCCGTCCGCCTGCACAATGGCCAACCCAGCCGAGTCGTAGCCCCGGTACTCCAGCCGTTTCAATCCCTCGAGGATGATGGGGGTCGCATCCCGCAGCCCCACGTAACCGACGATACCGCACATAGTATTCCTCCTGTAAGAGATGTGTGATAGTGCCACCGCAGGCCCCTTTGGCCCGGAAGTTGCCGTCCGGTTTTGCGTGGGTCTGCTTTCACCTCACCTCCTGCGTTTGGGTTCAGACTACCTCACGGCCAGGGTGCAGCAACTTTCGATAAAGGAGCCACGTAACCCCATCCCCTGGCCCAGGCGGACGGTGGCCGGGTCGGGGTAGGCGACGGAGTTGACGCCGGCCAGCACTGCACGGCGCTCCATCTTGATCTTGACCGTGCCGGCGGGGCGGGCGCAGCCCAGCGTGAGGGGCGTCGTGGGGTTGAGGATGCGCGCCACGGCGGTCAGCCGCCCGACCGTCTCCGGCGCTATCACCGGTGCGTCCGCCATCGGCGTGTGGGGCAGGGGGCGCAGCACGACGATGACGACGACGTCGGCTCCGATGCGGGTGATCGTCTCCAGCGCGTTCAGTTCGCCGCGCAGTTGGCCGTAGTGCAACCCCACGATGACGTGCGGCGCGACCGGTATCTCTAGCTCGCGCAGCATCGCCAGCGCGTCGGCGTACTCTTCCGGCGAGTGGTCGAGGTGGAGCACCTGATGGATCGTGTCCGCGTCGCCGACTATGTCAAAGAGCACCTGGTCAACTCTTGCCGCTTTCAACCCCTCCGCCGTCTCCCGATCCGGCAATCCGGTGTGGACGATGACGTCCAATCCCCAGTTCTTGAGTTGGGCGATGGCCTCCAGGTGGGGTTTGAGCGGCACCGTGCCGTGCGCGTCCGCGCCGCCGCTGACCAGGACGCCTTCGCAGCCCTGCTCGATCAGCCGTTTGCCCACGGCGAGCATATCCTGCGGCGTGGGAGCGTTCCGCATACCGGCGAGGAGTTGACCCTTGCAATGCTCGCATTGCAGGGCGCACTGTTGCCCGGTCACGCTGATGCTGGCAAAGCGGTGCGGCGTGTTGTGGTAATCTTCCGTCTCGTACCGTTTGGCTCCCGGCACGGCGAAGGAGAGTGTGTCTGGATGATGAGCGCGGCGCACGTCCCAGGCGGTAGATCGCAGTTCATCCCAGGGACGGCGGAAGAGGGTTTCGAGGTTGGACGAGTTGATCACCGTGGCTCCGGCAAATAGTCCGCCAGTGGGACGCTTTGGATCGCTTCTTTCAAAAAGCTGCCGACTTCCGAGTGGCGCATATTTACGAGGGGATGCTCGAATCCCATCCTGTGGTTGAGAATTTGGGTTATTTCCTGAGGCCAATACGCCATACTCATTTGGACAATGTCGCCTTCTACCTGGCGGGCTAAATTCTGGATTTTGCTGCCCCGTCCGATGCGGTCAACGATGATGATAGTCGCCATGTACCACGTAGAGCGACCTAATTCTATCTCGCGTGCAAATCGCGTCACTTTGTCCAGCGAGATTTCCGGGTTTCCGCGACCGATGAATCCAATGTCGAAGCGTATCCCTTGCCCTGCTTGCCAAAGCGCTGTGGCGTCGCTCTCTCTCCTGCCCTTCTGCGAAGACAGCCAAAACTCGCGCTCGAATTGTTTTGGCCCATCTGAGCCGACGAAATGAAAGCCGAGGATGTGTAACAGTGAGCCGAGCACCAGGCGTTCGAACAGCTTGCCGTAGACAGATTTCTCCGAACCGCGTATGGTGAGGGTCTGTGCTCCGACCGCTCCGAGCAGATAGACCATAAACTTCCAACTGAGATCGGTGGTCAGTTTCTCTCCGAGGCGTATCTCGCCGCCGAGTTGACCGAATTCGGTCTGGCTTTCCCGGATAACTTGCTCACAAGTCGCAACGTACCGTTCCCGATACTCTGCCAACAAGCTGGCATCGTCACGGAGCACATTTTGGCTGGCCTTACCGGTCAACCCTAATGCCCATTGCGCCACCCATCTCTCGGATTTGGAGAGGCGTCCGCGCTCGAGTATTCTTGCGGCGATGGTTGGAATTTGTTCGACAAAGTCTGGCTGAGACTGAGAGCCTTTGAGGAACATGGCGACTGTAGCGGCGTTCAGGGCTGCCAATCTGCGGCGGGTCAGCATTTCGGTCGAGTCCCGCAGATTCCTGCCCGACAAGATGTCCAGCACGACGGTTCTGACAGCGTCTAGCCCTATTCTCTCGACCAGTTCAGAGCCGTTGGCTTCGAGCAAGCTCAGCGACTCGGCGCTCATCAGCGCGGTCAGGTCGGTGATTTGAGGTTGTTGGCTTTGGTTCATTGAATGCCGTTCCCTTGTACCTTCTCAAAACGTAGGGGCGAACCCTGGCGGGCAGGCGCAAGACCTGCCCCTACCCCCAATTATTGACAAGATACGTTCCCTTTTTACAGGAGCATATCGTCTGTCGAGATAGGTGGACAATTGATCAGGAAAACGTCTTGTATTTCTTCTTTGCCCAGCCACCTTTTCGCCCGTCGGCAGATCTCGCGGGTGTATTCTGGATTTATGTCAATCAGCACAAAGCGCCGGCCCAGTTTTGTTGCCGCCTGGCCTACAGTCCCTGTGCCGGCGAACGGGTCGAGAACGACGTCACCCACGAAGGAATAATAGGAGATGACTTTGCTCGCCAGTTCCTCGGGAAACACGGCCGGATGTTTTTTGTCGTGGGCCGGTTTGATGCGCCAGACGTTCGTCACCTCGTATCCGTCGCCTATTTTCGAGGCTCGCACCAATTCCTGTTTGGGGTGCGCTCGGATGTTCCAATCTATCAACCTGTCAGTGTGCTTGCGATATACCAGGACGTATTCGGTGACGGGAACGGCTTTGTATTGAAGTGGATTTCTGTCCGCCGCGAATCTGCGCCCGCGCCCGGTCGCCCATCCTGCTCCCTCTGGCTTTTCCCAGATGATGTCGTCAATAAAATCGAACCCTTCCTCGACGAACAAGCGGTGCATGTCGAACGGCACGGCGATTCTTGTGGATGACTTGCTTCTGTTAGCACGGCGTATCAGAATCGGCGAGATGTTCATCACAAAGAACCGCCCTTCGTTCAGCACGCGGTGGCAGAGTTGGATCACCTTGCGTATCTTGAGGAGATATTCTTCGTAAGTGATATATTCCGTGTATTCCGGTCTGGCGTTGTAATACGGCGGTGACGTAAAGACGAGATCAACTGATTCTGCCGGTATTTGTTGTAGAATCTCCTCGGCATCACCACAGGCGATCGTGTTTCTCAGAGCCGAGATTTTGTACTGTTTGTTTTTTGTCCCGCCTTTCTTTTCCCCTCCGTTCTTTCTCAGTAGACGTTTTTCCAGCATCTCTTTTGAAGTCGTTTGGTCCACGCGAATCAGCGACGTTCGCGCGTCAATCACGATCTCGCCGATTCTTTCGCGTCGGTCTTGGCCCACGAGGGGAACGCGCCACACGTGATACCGGTCGTCTATTTCCGGCAATCCAAAAGCTACGGCTCCTGCCAGTTCCATATCCTCCAGCCAGGTCGCGGCTATGTGGCGTGCGTCTTGGACCGTAAGGATGGTATAGTTTCTCTGCGCGGCGACTGTGTTTCTCATACTCGCGCACTCTCTCGATAATCCTGCAACTGGTAGCGGATCAGCGCCACGTCCTCCGGCTCCGGCGGGAAGGCATAGTTGCGGATGGGGCGGCCGGGCCGCTCGTTGCCAAAGGGCCGGTTGCAGGCCACCTTGCCATCGGGACCGGGGCAGCCGGAGGTCATGAACGGCTCCCCGTATTGGATCAGCTCGTCGGTCGGAACGCCGAAATCCACCACCTGGCCCGCGTCGTTGAACGTCATCTGCTCGTAGCGCCCGTACTCTTGGTTGATGATGTAGCGGGCCAGTTGCACCCGCCGGTAGTGGCCGTAGGTGGGCTGGGGATGGTTCTCCATCGGCGACCCGGCTTCGGGGAAGAAGGAAAAGAGGTGCGTGTGCGCGCCTATGTCCTGCGCCCGCTGGATAGTCGCTATCATCTCTTGTTCCGTCTCGCCCAGGCCGACGATGAGATGCACGCCCGCCTGGTAGCGCCCCATAATACGGACCGCTTCCTCCAGCGCGGCCCAGTAGTGTTCCCAGCGGTGCGGTCCGCCGATTCTTCTGCCCCGGTAGCGGTCAAAGATCTCCGGCGTGGCGGCATCTATGGCGACGGTGATTATATCAGCTCCGGCGGCTTTGATTTCCTCCAGGCGGGATAGATCGCGGATGAGGGTGGGGGCGATGAGGGCCGAGATGGGGCGGTCGGATGCGGTGTGGAAGCGGCGGATGATGGTGTTCATATCGTCGAAAGCGCGCTTGTGGGTGATCATCCCCACGCAGACGCGGCGCAGCCGGTGTCCGTTCTGGTTCAGGTGGGCGATGATCTCATCCACGGGGTAGGTGGGCCAGTCCACGCGGATGAAGGTGCGCTTTTCCGGCTCTATCTGCCGCTGGCGGCTGAGGCCGCAGAACCCGCAGCGGCCCGCGCAGCCTTCGGGATAGGTCAGCAGCAGGTTTAGCCCCGTCGTGTAGGAATCGCGGCGGAAGGCGGCCCGCTTGTAACCCAGGGACATTGCCGCCGCCAGGCTGGTTTGGACGTGTTCTGGACTCGACATACTTTCCTCTGTTTTACTCGTGTAATTCGTGATTTGCTCGTTGGAGCGCAGGGGATTGTATCATTGCTGGGGAGTTCGTGCAAATCAAGCCGCCGATCACGCCTCCCGCCTCCCGTACCCCTTGAACGCCACCCACGTCTCGCGCACGGCTGCGCTCAGTTTCGCCGGGTCGTCGCTCCAACGAGAGTCCAGCGCGCGCCGTTTGGTCAGCGCGTGGCGCAGCGGGCCTCCCATAAAGGACGCCCATTCCCGCTCGTACTCGTCCAGTGCCGTGAGGTCACCGCTTTTGACCGCCTGGGCAGCCGCCGCCCCCGCCAGCGTCCCGCCGACGACGGCGGCGAAAATCCCCGCTCCTGTCACGGGATGGGTGTGCCCGGCGGCGTCTCCGACCAGCAGCACGTTCCCCACGCGCAGACGGGCGACCGTGCCGCCGGCGGGGACCGGCCCCCCGCTGCGGCCCACGACCGCGCCGGGCCGAATCTCCAATCGCGCCAACAGGCGCTCCAACGCCTGGCGCGGATCGCCTCCCAGCGCGCGGTTGACCCCCACGCCGACGTTGGCTGTCTCCCCCTTGGGGAAGAGCCAGCCGTAGCCGCCTCTGTAGACGGGGTCAAAGTAGACGGCGGTGAAATCGCGCGGTGTGGGCAGCACGGCCTCCACTTGCAGCGCGTCGAGCAGCTCCGCGTTGACCTGCCCAACCCAGCTCCCCACGGTCGAGCGGGGGCCGTCGGCGCCGACGATGACGCGGCACTCGATCTCGGTGGTCCGCCCGCCGCGCCGGACGAGCACACCCCGTTCGGTGCGCCCCACCGCCCGTGCCCCGACCCACACCTCGGCTCCGGCGCGGTGCGCCCCGACCGCCAGCGATTTGTCGAAGGCGGCCCGGTCGAGGATGTAGCCGGCGGCGGGAGTCTCGACCGTCTCGCCGTCGGGCAGGTAGGTGCACAGGGTGCGGATGCGCGCTCGCGTGCAGTGGGCGGGCAGGGGAGCGTAGCTCACGATCTGGGCCGGGACGTACTCAGCGCACTGCACCGGCAATCCGACGATGGGTCGTTTTTCGACCAGCAGCACGCGCAGTCCCGCCTCAGCAGCGACGCGGGCAGCCGTGCTCCCCCCTGGTCCCGCCCCCACGACGAGCACATCTACCCGCTCAGTCATCTTTTGCCCCTACACACCTCCGCACCACCCGCTCCAACAAATCCATCTTGAGATAGGTCTGGTTTTCAAACTGCCCGGCGTAGGCGTCCTCCTCTTGCCCCAGGTCGTAGCAGGTAGAGCTATCCACGTCTATCAAAATACCGGGCAACCCGATGCGCTCGAAATCGTCCTTGTGCTTGGCGTAGAACGGCTCGCAACAACTGCCGATGAAGGCCGTCGCTTTCTCCTGCTTCAACCGCTCCAGTGTCTCTTCCAAATCCTCGTAACTCTGGATCGAGATGGGGGCGAACCCGTACTCCTCGGCCAGGTGGAAACCGTCGCCGATGCCGCACGCGCCGCACTCGGCGCAGCCGTGCTGGAAGCGATATTCGCAAGTGGGCAGCTTGGCGCAGTAGGGGAGCAGCAGTGCGGGAGGAGAAACCAGGTTTTTTCCCAAAAACCTGGTTTCTATGATCTCGGACAGCGGCTCGACGACGGAAAAGACGTAATTCACCTCGTCCGGGTGGATGCCGTATCGGGTGTAGACGGTCTTTTCCAGCGCCTCGCTCAGGGTGCGTACCACGTCGCCGGCGCTGACGCCGGGCATCTCGACCTCCTCGGTAGCAAAGAACTCGTCGACGACGCGGCGCACCTCCTCTATGTCGGTTGGGACGCCCTTGAGCCGCGCTTCCAGGTCGAGGATGGCCCGCCGGGGGTAGGCGAAAAAGTCGCCGGTGATGAACGCCTCCCGGATGCGGCGTGAGCGACTGTTGATCAGCAGCGAGACCCGGATCAGCCCGCCGGGACTTTTGTAGAGCGCCCGCAGCACGCTCCGCTGCTCCAACGGGCGGCGCGTGCCGTAGACCCACTCGTCCGATTGGAAGTAAGGCAGCCGTTGGGCCAGCAGTTCCTCCTCCAATGCGGTCAGTCCACCCGGCTCGAACTGCGCCCCCAGCGCCTCGGCGAATCCCTCCGCCAGCGCGGCCTTGATCTGCGCCAGCGGCGGCACCGCGTCCAGTTCCCAGGCCAGACAAGTGACCCGCTCCCGCACCGAATCTATCTCCTTGTCCTCCAACTTTTCGGTCGGGATGCGCAGCGCCCGCAGCATCGTGTCCACGTCGAAATCCACCAGCAGCGTGCCCTGGAAGAGGAACGCGCCGTCGCTGCTCGTCCCGCCCGTGCCGGAGATTTTGCGTCCCTCCACCTCGATATCGTTCTTGGGACGGTAATCGGCCTGCACACCCAGCTTCTCCAGCCCGCGGATGGCCCCCTGGCACAGCATCTCGTAGAGCTGTTCGACTCCGACGGCGAAGCGAGGGTCGTCTTGAGAGGCGTAGATTTCCCAGCCCAACTCGCGCTCTCCCCAAAAGAGACCCCCGCCACCGGTCAGCCTCCGGTTGATGTCAAAGCCGCGTTCGTGGCAGTAGGAGACCCTGATCTCCTGCTCCACTGCCTGGTGATACCCGACGAGCGTGCAGGCGGGGGCGAACTGCAAAAAGCGGAGTGTGTTCGGGACCGCGTTCTGGCTACGGGCGGTCATCACGACCTCGTCCAGGGCCATATTCTCCGCCGCCGGGCGCGGGCCGGTGTCCAGGAGTCGCCAGGTCGTCGTCATTTCAGCCGAGTACTCGCGCCAGATCTGCCGGCGTGACGCCGGGGCTTTCGATGTCGCGTTCGGCGTAAAAGCGGGCGATGAATTGCTCTGCCTCGTCCAGGCGCACGTTCACCAGCGCGGTCTCCAGGTCCGTCAGCCGCTCCGCCGGGTAGAAGAAGAAATCGCCGGAAAGCTCCGCGTGACGGATGATTCCCTCCTCAACCTGGACGGTGGCGCGGATCAGACCGCCGGGTGCTTTGTGCATCTTGTGCCTGACCTCGACCCCGTCGCGGACTTTGACCTTCCGCCCGCCGCGCTCTGGCCTGGCTTTGAGCAGCCACTCGTCGCTGAGGAATTGGGAAGCCAACTCGTCTGCTTTGGCTCGCCACGCCTCATCCACCTCGCGTTCCTCCTCCAGCGGCCCCAACAGTTCGGCGAACTTGTCCGCCATCAGCGTCCACAGTTCGTCGGTCGGCGGCACGTCCTCGCTCTCCCGCTTGATGTTCGAAAGGTTCTCGTAAATCGTCTTGTAGACCTTGTCGCGAAACTTCTCGTCGGGCACCTTGAGCACGCGGGCCATCATCTTGTAGTCAAAGTCCACGATCAGGTTGCCCACGAAAATGATGTGGTCCTCGATTTCGGCCACGCCAGTGCCGGAGACCTTGCGGTTGTGGGCGATGATATCGTTGACCGGCTTGTACTCGGCGGGGATGCCCAGTGCCCGGTAGGCCTCGATGGGCGGCTGGAGAAACTTGCGGTAAAAGGCCTCCTTGCCGGCCGGAACCAGCGGGTTGTCTTTATGGATGACGAGCTGCCAGAAAAGCTGTGCTCCGTCCAGGTAGACCGCGCCGCCGCCGACCTCCCGCCGGAAGATGGGGATGTCGTGCTCCCGGCAGTAAGCTACGTCTACTTCTTGCTCCACGTTCTGATGGTAGCCAGTGCAGACGTAGGGAGAGCCAGGGGAGAGCAGGATCAATCCCTCGCGGCCCAGGCGGGGCAGGGCGTGGTAGAGCAATTGGGAATCTTGCCAGGATACGGTCCCGAGGCGGTAGAGTTTCATTGGCTTCTGTTCTCCTTATTGGTCAGGTTGTTGCATGGTAACTGTTCAGCCTGGACGCAGTATTGGGCGAGCGAGCGCTGGTTGAGTAGCTGCGACCAGAGGGAGCAGTATATCGAAACCAAGCGAGCGGCTCAGCATAGGCTGCTTGGTCTCGGTACGCTTCG
>JBHIET010000088.1:0-13380 GCA_046760785.1 Anaerolineae bacterium
GTTTTTCGCACCCCTGGGAATCATAACAACAGTAGCACAGATCATAACCAAATCGCATTCTGAGCTACGTCCTGAGCGTAGACGAAGGGTAGGCCGAAGGTCGTATCGAAGGGGCGATTTAGCGGCCCGTCGCCCCCTTCGGCCAGCTCAGGACAGGCTTCGATACGCCGCTTCGCGGCACTCAGGACGACTGGCCTGATTTAGCTGCTAGCGGAGTGCGAAATCTAGGCTTAGCACATAATATAAAGGGAGACGGACGGTGAGACGCATCATCCACTGGCACGATTATCTCACGATCAACATCTACTGGCTGGGGCTGACGACGGTCTCGCAGACCAACAGTCTCATCGTGCCCCTGCTGGTACAGAGGTTCGTCGGGCCGGAGCAGCAGGGCACCGCCTTTGGAAGCCTGCGTCTCTACACGCTGATGGTCGCCCTGCTGGTCCAGGCGTTGATGGGCATGCTTTCGGATCACAGCACCCTGCCTTGGGGACGGCGACGCCCGTTCATTCTGGTCGGTACGCTGCTGAACATGGGGTGCATGATCGCCATCGGAGCTTCCCCTGGCTACTGGTTCCTGTTCGGGGCGGTGGTGCTCTCGCAGATTGCCTCCAACATCGCTCACGGCGCGGAGCAGGGATTGATTCCCGACCTGGTGCCGGAAGACCGCCGTGGTCGCTTCTCCGGCGTGAAGTCCATCATGGAACTTCTGCCGGTTATCATCGTCGCCCTCACTGTCGGCAAACTGATCGCGGCAGGGCAGATGTGGGCTGGCATCCTGGTGGCCATCGGTATCCTGTTCTTGAGCATGGCCATCACCATGCTTGTGCGCGAAGAGCCGCTGCGCGAACCCCCCGGCCCGCTGGATTGGCAACCATTCGGACGCCTGGTGGCAATGACGCTGGTCTTCATGGTGGTCATTCTGGGCCTGGGGGAGATAGTCAAGGGAATAGGTAAACTCCTGGGCGATGCAAGTTCGGTGCCCACGCTCTTGACCATTATGGGGGCCACAGGGTTGCTGGCGATGGCCGCCGCCGTTATCGTAGGCGTGTGGGCCAGCGTGCGCATCAGCATTGGCGGTGAAGAGGCTCGCCGGTATCCCTCCTTTTCCTGGTGGGTGGTCAACCGGCTGGCCTTCCTGATTGGAACCACGAATCTCTCTGGTTTTGCCGTCTACTTCCTTCAGGGACGGTTGGGATTGGAAGGTGAAGCCGCCGCGGGGCCAGCCTCACGACTGATGATGGTGGTTGGCATCCTGATCCTGCTGTGCGCACTGCCTAGCGGCTGGCTCGCCGACCGGATCGGACGCAAGCGGTTGGTAGCACTCAGCGGTATTGCAGCCGCACTGGGCACACTGGTGCTCGTCCTGGCCCCCAATATGACTGTGATATACGTGGGCGGGTGCATCGTCGGCGCCGCCACGGGCATGTTCTTCACCACCAACTGGGCCCTTGGAACAGACGTGGTGCCCAAAGAGGAAGCTGGGCGCTACCTGGGCATCTCCAATCTGGCCGGAGCGGGCGCCGGCGCAGTGGGCTCCTACATCGGTGGCCCCATAGCCGATCTCATCACTGCCCGCGTCCCACAATCCCCAGGTCTGGGATACCTCCTTATCTTTGCTGTATATGGAGTTCTATTCCTCCTCTCCGCTCTTGTTCTCATCCGTGTGCGGGAGGTATGGAGGGTCAGATAGGAAAAAACCCTGGTATGGCCCAACACGCGTACTGGCACGCCTCGCTCTGGGAAGTGCTGTTGGTGGTCCTGACAGGCCTGGCGTTCCGGGGATGGCTGGTGATACGCGCCCTGCGCCGTCCCGACCTGGCGTCTGGGTACTCCGTTCTCGCTCGACACGCGGCCGGGTCCTGGGGCTTTTGCTGCCCCCGTTCGTCGCCCTGCTCTGCACCAGCGTTATTGAAGACCTCGCATTGCAGGGCACTCAGGCTGAATGCTCGATCAATTCGTGGCTCACGCATAGCGTGTCAGCCGCACAATTCTTGACGGTGCTAGCTCTGGCAGCAGTGATATACCATTGGATTGAACGCCAAAGCCTGGCGGCTGATACCCAGGAGGATGGTCGGTTTCAACGACACAGCCTTGTTCGGGCGCACACCGAAGGGATTAGGCGAATGAAACGACGGACCATTTCGGCGTTGGGGGGTTTCCTGCTGGCAGCCCTGGCCCTCCTGACTGCCTGCGCCGCGCTCGCCACCGAGAACACCCGTCTGACCACCCAGGTGGCGACGGTGACCACCCTTACCACCACGCCACCTCTTGATCTGGGAATGCTGGCCTATGTCCATGGCGGCGACGTCTGGGTCAGAGAACTGCCCGACGGTGAACCCCGGCGTCTCACCGGCGACGGCCGCAACAGTACCCCGCGCTGGTCGCCCTCCGGCGGCTGGCTGACGTTCCACAAGGGAGACGAGGTATGGATTATGCGCGCCGACGGCACCGACGCTCGTCAGATTCCGGAGGCCTCGCCTCGGGACTATGCGTGGTCACCGGTAGCTGATCAACTGGCCTACATTGACACCAAGTCGAACCTGCGCGTCATTGAGGAGAGCGCCCTAGACGCCAAACCGCCAAGTGAAGGGAATGTGCACCTGCGACTCGATCTCGAGGGACAACCACTTACTATCATTCACAGCCTGGCCTGGGCCCCCGACGGGCGCGGGCTGGGCTATGTATTGCACTCTTACCAATCCGGCGTACCGCCGAAGCACATTCACGTGGGCGTGGAATACTTTGATTTCGAAGCCGGCCCCCGCGAACTCTACGCGCTCCCCAGCCCGCCGCAGGACGGCCTGATCCTGGCTGGTTGGACGCCCGACGGGCAATCCCTCCTATTCTGGCTCGACCCGGTGTTCTCGGCCTCGATCGCGGCCGATGGCCTACCACTACTGCGCCTGTCGCTGGACGGGGGCGACCCTGTAGAAGTGGCCGATTTTGCGCTGCTGCACACGGATTTCTGGAGCGGGTCGCCCATGGGCCAGTCCATGGCGCTGACCGCGGGAGGGGGACGCGAGACCTGGACCAACAAACGTATCGCCCTGCTCGACCTGGAGACAAACGACCTCAAGTATCTGACCGGCGAGTCCGTATCCGCCTTCTCTCCCGCCTTCTCGCCCGATGGTTGGCACATCGCTTACGTAGCCGCGCCCGACGTCGGCCACGTGTGGGGCGGCGACGAGGCTAGGGCCGGCGCAGCCCAGCGCCGCATCTGGGTGATGAACGCCGACGGCTCCGACCAGAGCCCCCTCACCGACGACCCGGCCTATCGCGACGAGCGACCGCTGTGGTCGGCGGACGGAATGCACGTGCTCTTCTCCCGGCTGGACGAGGACGGGCGTGCGTCGCTGTGGCTGGTAGACGCAGCGGGAGGCACGCCCGAAGAGGTGGTGGACGAACTAGGCCCCTTGTCCAGCCCAGCCCCAGGCTGGTTCGGCAACTATGGTCACGTGGACTGGGACCAGTGCTTCGACTGGTGGAGGCATTAACACCACACGAGTACCCGCCCAACAATAGAATGGGCTATATCACCCCGACGACCAACCCCAGGTTGACATAGCCCCACCACTCTGATAAAATATCTACAGCAAGACACCTCGGAGACAGACATCGCAAGCGCATCTTCCGCCGCACTTGTGGGTTATAATTATTGCCACCAAACCCTATTAGGCCAGGAGGAACCACCAGTGAAACGAGCTGTCAGTATCAGCCTGGGGAGTGTTACCCGCGACAAGAAGATCACCATCGCGCTGCTCGGCGAAGAGATCGCCCTTGAGCGCATCGGCACCGACGGTGACGTGGAGAAAGCCATCCAGTTGTACAATGAACTGGATGGCGAGGTGGATGCCTTTGGCGTGGGAGGCATTGACTTAGGGATGACCGTCGCCGGCCGCTATTACCCCCTCCACGATGCGCAGAAGCTCGTCGCTGGCGTCCGGCAGACACCGGTCGTAGACGGCGGCGGCCTCAAGCAGACCCTGGAGCGCGGCATCGCCCAGTTCATCGAGCAGGAGATTGGAGACGAGGTCCAGCCCAAACGAGCGCTTATCACTGCCGGTGTAGATCGCTACGGCAGTGCCGTCTCCTTCGACGAAGCGGGCTACGAGATCATCTTCGGCGACTTTGGGTTTGCCCTGGGACTCCCTATCCCTGTCCGTTCGCTGCGCGGGCTGCGCATCCTGGCCCGCATTCTCCTCCCTATCCTCGGTCGGCTGCCGCTAGAGTTCCTCTACCCCACCGGCGAGAAGCAGGAGGAGACCGTGCCCAAGTTCGGCAAGTGGTACGCCTGGGCCACCGTCATCAGCGGCGATTGCCTCTATATCAAACGCCATATGCCCGAACGGCTCGATGGCAAGGTCATCGCCACCAACACCACCACCCCTGCCGACGTCGAGGCCTTCCGCCAGCGCGGGGTGCGTTACCTGGTCACCTGTACTCCGCGACTGGAGGGCCGCTCCTTCGGCACCAACGTGATGGAAGCCGCCCTGGTCGCCATCGCAGGTAAGGGACGCACGCTAACTACGGATGAACTCCAGAAAATGCTGGAGCTGCTTGATCTGAAACCCACGCTACAACGTCTGAATGAATAGGGGGACGAGATGCAAGATGCAGGATGCAGGATGAACGGACAACCGTCGGTCGCGGCCGCAGTCACTGCCGGCTGGAGTCCCAAAGAGGATGATCCCCTGGCTGAGTACACCCAAGGCAAGTCGAAAGCTCTCATCCCTATCGCCGGTAAACCGATGATCGCCCACGTGGTAGATGCCCTGGCCGGGTCCCGCTACGTAAAGCACATCGTCGTCGTCGCGCTCGAGCCTGCTGCCGAGGTGCAGTTCTCGGTGCCCGTCGAGCATGCGCCCGACGCCGGGGACATCCTGGCCAATGCGGAGGCCGGCCTCCAATACGCAATGGACCATTATCCCGACCTAGACGCGGTACTCCTCAGCAGTTCCGACGTGCCCACCATCACCCCGGCTATCGTGGATACCTTCATCGAAGAATGCTTCCGCACCGACCACACCCTGTACTACAGTATCGTCGAGCGCTCGGTGATGGAAGCGCGCTTCCCCGAATCGCACCGCAGTTACGTCCACCTGCGCGAGGGAGACTTCGCCGGCGGAGATCTCTTGCTTATCCGCCCTGGTATGGTCCTGAGCCAGCGGGATCTGTGGCAGAATCTGGCCGGAGCCCGTAAGAACGCCCTGCGGCAGGCACGCATGTTCGGCCTGTGGCCCTTCTTTAAACTCGTCATCCGCCGCCTATCTCTGGCTGAGGCCGAACGACGTGCCTGCAAAGCGCTCAACGTGCGCGGGCGAGCCGTTCCCTTCCCCTACGCCGAGGTAGGGATGGACGTGGACAAACCGTTTCAGTTGGAGATCGCCCGCGCCGAATTGGAAGCACGGGCGGTCAACGCCCCATAAGGATGGTCTCTTTGCAGCGGCTCATCGCTCTCGACCGACAATTATCGGCGCGCCTCGCCATCCCGCGTGAGGCGCGTTTCCTTCGCCTCCTGGCGCTGGTCGCCGCGCACAGCGGCGACAGCTTGCTCTGGTTGCTCGGCGCAGTCACGGCGCTCATCTTGGGAGATGCAGCCTGGCACGACTTCGGGTGGCGCGTGCTGGTGGGGACGCTGATCGCTGGCGCGACCGCCACTGCCCTCAAGTGGCTCTTCCGTCGCCGTCGCCCGCCAGGAGAAGAACGAGGCTTCTATATGCAGTTTGACCGCCACGCCTTCCCTTCCGGCCACGCCGGCCGCTCCGCTTGCCTGGTCGTGCTGCTGGCTCCGCTTCTCCTTCCCTGGGGATTAGCACTGCTGCCGTGCTGGGCCGGGCTGGTTGGGCTGGCCCGCGTCGCGCTTCAGGTCCATTTCGTCTCAGACATCCTCGGCGGTTGGGGGGTGGGCCTGCTGGTCGGAGTAGTGCTGCTGCTGGCCTTCTGAATTACTGAAGCGGATTTGTCACCGTTCGCCAATTCTGACCGGCGCGCAGCGGGGTTCTTGAGGCCAGTCCAAAGCCACGCAGCAGATCCTCGTCACCCTGCTCCCCCATATCTTGGGGTTGCCGCCCCCGTGAACCGAAGGGGTGGAGAGTTCACGACACGCCGCTCGCTGGTCGGGCACTCTCCATAACTTACCTTAAAACCTGGCTTCTTTTAAGTTCACTATGGCCAAAAACGGTTGCCACAGCTCCGTTCCTTTGGTAAAATGAAGCCGCTACCCAGGTGGGAAGCAGTTGACCAACGCGAGGGGAGGTTCAGCTACAATCAACCGCTGGTTCTACAGATTGCTACCAGCCGCTTATTGAGCTCCGCCTCGCTTCCCGCCGCTAACCAATCGCTGCTCACATTTCTACAGTCCTGCAATGAAACCTGACCTCATCTGGTCGGCCGCCCTCGGCGAACTTCAACTTCAGATGACACAGGCCACCTTTGATACCTGGCTGCGCGATTCCAGGTTACTGAAGTGCGAAGATGGCACTTTTGTCATTGGTGTCAAGAGTGGATACGCCAAGGACTGGCTGGAGCATCGGCTGCTCGCTACCATCAAACGCACCCTCGTCCGACTGACCGGGCGGACCGTCGAAGTCAAGTTCATCGTGCGGAGCGAGGAGAGCCAGCAGCAGGAAGATGCCCCTCTACTCAATCTGCCCACGCCGGCCACAGAGCTAGTCACAGCTCCCTCTCCCGCAAACCTGAACCCGCGCTACGTCTTCGACAGTTTCGTGGTCGGGCCGGGCAACCGGTTGGCCCACGCCGCCTCTATGGCCGTGGCCGAAAATCCTGCCGAGGCCTATAATCCGCTTTTCATCTACGGCGGGGTGGGCCTGGGTAAGACGCACCTCCTGAACGCTATCGGGCATGCCTGCCAGGGGGCGGGTCTGCGTGTACTCTACGTCTCATCCGAGGAGTTCACCAACGACCTCATCGAGGCCATCCGCTCTCACACCACCGATGTCCTCCGCGAAAAGTACCGCACCGCCGATGTCCTGCTTATGGACGACATCCAGTTCATCGCTGGCAAGGAGAGCACTCAGGAGGAGTTCTTCCACACCTTCAACACCCTCCACGGCACAGGCAGGCAAATCGTCGTCTCCTCGGACCGGGCACCGAAGGCGATGATTACGCTGGAGGAACGACTATGCTCTCGCTTTGAGTGGGGATTGATCGCCGACATTCAACCTCCCGATTTGGAGACGCGCATCGCCATCCTGCGCTCCAAGGCTGCCACCTGCGGCGCATCAGTCCCTGACGAGATTCTCGATCTCATCGCCAGCCGGATCCAGAGCAACATCCGCGAACTCGAGGGTGCGCTAAACCGGGTGTTGGCTCTATCCAGGCTCACCCATCAACCCCTGACGCTGGAGGTCACCGAGACAGCCTTGAGCAATCTGCTTCCCCAGCGCAGCGAATTGACCGCGGCTCAGATCATCGAGGAGGTATCGCGACACTTCGATATTGGGATACCTGCGCTGCGGGGGCGCAGCCGCAGCCGGGCCATCGCGCGCCCGCGCCAGATCGCGATGTACCTCATCCGGGAGGAGACCGGGGCATCGCTGCCCCAGATCGGGGCAGTGCTGGGGGGACGCGACCACACCACCGTTCTCTACGGCTGCGAGCGCATTGCAGACCTGATCGAGGAGGACGTGGGCCTCCGGCGCGAGGTCATTGCCTTGCGCCAGCGACTCTACAACAACGGCGCGTGATCTGGCTGCCCTGCTCTCCACAACTCCTCTGACCATATCCACAATCCCCATTCCTGGGCCCTGAGGTTACGCAACCTCCATATCTGGGGGGCAACAACTCGCAAACCAACTCCAATAGGCCATGCCTGTGGATAACCCTTCGATTTCTGTGGATAACAGGGGCAGGTTGGGGATAATCTTTGCCCGCAGGGAGAAGGCGGGGCTTTGCCTAAACGAGGCGGGCAACCATCCAGCCGCCCGCCTCGTGGGCTTACTCTTCTCTCTCCCCTGCTATCCACAACTGGTTGTGGACAACGTATTCTGCTTACACCCTCATAGTTATGGCCCCGCGGCAGCTCCTCCATCACATCTAGGGCAAGACAACCTCAAAGTGTCCGTTCTCCCCACTTTCCAATGCCCTACTACTCCGACTGCAAAATGCAGTAGATCTTCAGACAATCCGGTTCTCAGCGCAGAACTGCCCAGAGGGATACATTAACCTTGAAAATCTATACTTGCTGGTCGGTGTCTCCCTGCTGAGTAAAGGCCGCGTCGCTTTCGATGGCCACCTCGCTCTCTTTTCGCCGACCTAAACCTGCCGTTTTCACTGGGGCTGGAGCCGCCGCCGCTGGCTGCCCTGGCGACCCAACTGGCTAGCCACTGTCCCGGTTTTCCGTCCTGGCCCGCTCGTATACCCGCCCGAACTCGGCCACGAACAGCGCCGCCACCTCGGGGTCGTGGATGATGAGCAGGTTCTCGTCGTTGTCCTCCTCCGCGCTGGCGGTAAAGTTGTACGACCCCAAGATGACCGTCGCGTCGTCAACGATGATCACCTTGTGATGCATGATGTACGGGTTGCCGTCGGGGAGCACGTCGTGGACCACGGTCCGCAGCCGTTCGTACTGGCTATAGTCCCGCTCAGCGTTGCGGTCCTCGATCACTCCTTGCACGACCACGCCCGCCCGCGCCCGCTCCAGCATCGCGTCGGCGATCTCTCGGCTGGTGAGGGTGAAGGCCATGAAGCGGATGCGGCTCTGCGCGCCCTCGATCTCGGCGATGAGTTGTGCTGCCACCTCATCCTCGGGCGCGAAGTAGTTCTCCACCTCGACCTGCCGCTCCTGCCTCTCCTCTCCTTCGCCGGTCTCGATGGTGATAGTGACGTGGGGGTTGGGCGTGTCGGCTGGAGAAGTGGGACCGAACTGACCGGTGAACATCTCCTCGAATTCGGCGGTGTAGTTCTCCGCCAGCGCGGGCGAGGCGATCAGGACGGCGTTGTTGTTGTTGCGGTAGGTTCCATTCTCGGTCAGGTTCCACGACCCTGTCCACACCCACTGCCCATCAATGGCGACGAACTTGTCGTGCATCAGCCCGCTGTCGCGCCCGTCCTCGACGATGGGGATGCCGGCCCGGCGCAGCTCGGCCACGGCCTCCTCGCCGGCGTTGTCGCTTTCGATGACGAGACGCACCTGCAAATTATTATCGCGGTAGGCCGCGATCAATGCGTCGGCCACGCGGTCCAGATCAAAGTCGTAGGCGGCTACATCCACACTGGCCTCGGCCTGTTCGATCACCGTGACCAGTTCCTCGTCCAACCCGCCATGGTGGTAGGTTTCATCGTCTGGATAGCGGGGGCTGGTGAAGTAGACGCGGATCCAGTCGCCGCTCACCGTCTCTGTCACTGTGCGCGATCCGCCGAAGTCCAAGTTCAGCCCACCGCAAGCCGCCTGGACGAGCGCCATGGCAATCAATGAACAATGAACAATGACCAATGACCAATTGGATGAGACAACCGATGTCCACGACCTATGCGTCATTCTCTGCCTCCCAGTCTTGCATCTGCTCGATCTCTGCCAGCAATGCCTGTACCCGTTCCACCTGGGCCTCAGGCGCGGTTTTGCCGGCCTCGCGGTTGATGTGCTTCATCGTGCGCCGCAGGTCGGCAAGCTTCGTGTCAAACTGCTCTCGGGAACGTCCCTCCGCCTGTGCGATTCCCCAATCGAGTAGGACCCTGGCAGCGTCATCGGTCAGGCCGGCAGTGAAGGATTCGTCCTCCAGGATGCGCTCCACAGCGCGGAGACGGTTCTCCAAATCAGACATCGTCCCCCTCTCGCTAGCTCCCCCCAGAGTATAATGCCATGCGGCGTGTAGCACAAGCGACAATCCAGCATCCAGTAACGAGTTTCCTGCAGCCTCTTGACAAACCTCGAAAGTTGTGCTATAATACCATTGAACTAGAGCATTAGCATATTGTGGAAATGTGAGAGTATGAAATTACACATCGAACCGGGGAGCAAGGTTCCCATCTACGTCCAGGTCGAGGAGCAGATTCGCTCCCTCATCGCCGCTGGTCAACTGCGGCCCGGCGACCAATTGCCCACCATCCGCGAGTTGGCTGCCGACCTGCGGGTGAACTACAACACCATCGCCCGCGTCTATCTCGACCTGGACCGCGACGGTGTCATCTCGACCCAACAGGGTCGGGGCACCTTCGTCGCAAGAGGGCCGGACGAGGAGCAGATGGCCCGTATGCGACAGGAAAAACTGCAGGCTATCGTGCACTCAGCCCTAGACGAGGCCCGCACGCTGGGGTACGCCCCCGGCGAGATCGCTGAGGTCTTCAGGGAGGAGCTGGCGCGCTGGCGAGAAAAGAACGGTGGATGAATATCAGCAACGCAGGAGGTAAAGTGCAATGGTTGTGAAACCGGCAATAGGAGGCACACAGAAACGGAAGCAGGAGACCCAAGTTAACGGCATCGCTGTTCTTGTCTTCATCGTCCTGATGATTCTCTCCATCTTAATCGCCGTCCTGATGGGGGTGACCAACGTCCACTGGGCCTGGATCGTCGCTGAATTCTTCGTCCTCAATTTCATTGGCGTTTATGTTCTGATCGCCTTCAAGATCGCCGATCAGTGGGAGAAAGCCATCGTGCTGCGCCTGGGGAGATTCCTGGGGCTTAAGGGGCCTGGGCCTTTCTGGATCATCCCCATCGTGGACACCATCCCCGCCTGGGTGGATCACCGCGTGATGGTCAGCCCCTTCACCGCCGAGCGCACGCTGACCAAGGACACCGTGCCGGTGGACGTGGACGCGGTGCTCTTCTGGATGGTGTGGGACGCAGAGAAGGCGGCGCTGGAGGTGGAGGACTACCGGGCTGCCATCTCCTGGGCCGCGCAGACGGCGCTGCGGGAGATCATCGGGCAGATGGCCCTGGCCGACATCCTGGTGGGCCGGGCGAAGATGGACGCGGACCTCGCGCACATCATTGACGAGCGCACCACCCCCTGGGGCATCACCGTCCAGTCGGTTGAAATCCGCGACATCGTCATTCCCGAGGCGCTGGAGGACGCGATGAGCCGCCAGGCCCAGGCCGAGCGGGAACGGCAGGCGCGGGTCATCCTGGGAGAGAGCGAGAAGCAGATCGCCGCTTCCTTCGCCGAGGCCGCCGAGGCCTATCGAGAGAACCCCACCGCCCTCCACCTGCGGGCGATGAACATGCTGTTCGAGGGGTTGCAGGAGCGCGGCGCTTTGGTCATCGTCCCCTCCAGCGCGGTGGACACGATGAACCTGGGGGGGGTGATGGGTGTGTCCGCGATGGCGGGGATGGTGCCGCAAATGATCCCCACCAAGGATAGCGACGAGGAGTAGCGTGGTGACACAAGAGATGTGCATGGCCGACGAGGTCGAGGTAGTAGTCTCTGGTTTCTTCACCACCCACCACTTCTTGCAGACGACGACGGGGGTCTTGGGCGAGCTGGTTGTGCCCGCCTTAAGCACGAGCGGCATCTTCCGCGCCACCGATGGACGGGAGTTGAGGGTGGAGCGGACGAGTTGGTGGCGGGGTTGGTACGAATTGCGGGAGGATGGGGTCGTGCTGGGCACAGCCCGCCCGCAAGGCTTCTGGCGGCGCACGATGAACGTCGGGTTTCGGGGGGCAATGTACGAGTTGGTGCCCGCTGGCTTCTGGTCCCGTGGGTGGCATCTGGTTGACGAAGCAGGGACGGCGCTGCTGGAGATCCAACCGAGGGGTATCTTGCGTCGGGGGGCGTACTTGACGATTATGGGCCCAGTGAACGCCGATCTGCTCGTCTTTGCTTATTACCTGGTCAACGTGCGCTGGCAGGAGCAAGCGGCGGCAGCTAGCGCGGCGGCTGGGAGTTAGAAGGGGCTTGGTTCACCCTGCACGCTCTGTTCACCGACGCCTACTGGCCTTTGCCTACTATCTGCTCATCACCCGCTGGCGGGAGGCCCGCCGGAGGCGTCATTAGTGATAAAGTTGTTGCGATGTAGTGGGCACATCCTGCTATGACTATGCTGTATCTGACATTCACTTTGCAGATTCTCGTCATGCTCGGCTTCCCGCTGGGCCTGTGGCTGCTCTTGCGGCGGCGGCCGGGAGTCACCTGGGGATTGATCGGGGCGGGGGTGCTTGCCTTCATCGGTTCGCAGGTCGTGCACCTGCCACTGAACTGGGCGTTGGGTCTCTTGGGGGGCGAGCGCGGCGTGGCGCTGTGGCCGCTGCCGCTGATGGCGCTGGTTGCTGGTCTCAGCGCGGGGGTGTGCGAGGAGGCAGCCCGCTACCTGGTGCTCCGTTTCTGGCGGCGGGAGGCGCGCTCTTGGATACAGGGACTGGCTTTCGGCGCGGGTCACGGCGGCGTCGAGGCCATCATCTTTGGTCTATTAGTGGTCGTCAACTTCGCCGCGATGATCATAGTGCGTGGGATGGGCCCGGAGGCGCTGGGCCTCTCCGGCGAGATGTTGGAGCAGGTGGATGCTTTCTGGTCTACTCCCTGGTACCTGCCTCTTCTGGGCGGGCTGGAGCGAGTGTGCGCCATCACCATTCAAATCGCCTTGAGTCTGCTGGTGGTGCGGGCGCTCGTTCGCCGCAACGTGGGCTGGCTCCTGGCGGCGATTGGGGCGCACGCGTTGGTGGATGGCGTGGCGGTCTTTCTGGCCGGGCTGGGATGGCCCCCTTTGGCGTTGGAAGGGGTGGTGCTGTTCCTCGCACTGGGCGGGCTGGCACTCATCCTGGCGCTGCGAGGCCCTGAGCCTGTCAAAGGGCGGCCTCGTCCTGGCGATGTTTCACGTGAAACGTTTTCCGCGTGAGGCGTGAAACGTGATGCGTGACCAAGAGCTCACATTTCACCTTGCTCCCGCTTGCATCTCTTTCTATATCCCCTATAATTGCGGTGATGGCCCTCTGGCATTGAGATGAAGAATGTGGTATCATACAGCAAACAGGCAGTGCAGGAGGTGTCTGCTATGGATACCAGTCAGTTCTTCTGCCCCAACGAAGAGTGCCCCGACTATGGAGTGCGAGGCCAAGGAAATATCGTGCACAACGGTCGGTATGGCAAACAACGCACCCAGCTCCTCAAGTGCAAAACGTGCGAGAAACCCTTCTCTGAGAACCGCAACACCCCCTTCTTTGGCCTGCGCACTCCCAAGGGAGAGGTGGTCTACGCTCTCCAGGAATTGGCCGAGCGGTGCTCAGGCGGCTGACATCAGTGCAGCCGGACCCGACCAAACCCAGACGCGGACGGTCTCACAAGCGGCCTGAGCGCAAGCGGAATCCTGGCTTGCTGTATGGGCAAGCGATCAAGCTGAAAGACAGCCGAGGACACGTGAAGGGTGTCCGCTGGGCGCACTGCTCCCTGGGACCTAGAGAACCTTGAAAACCCATACTCACTGATG
>JBHIET010000089.1:0-12844 GCA_046760785.1 Anaerolineae bacterium
TGGCTATGATCTGTACAATCACTGTTACGATTTCCAGGGGTGCGAAAAACAGGCTGAGCCTGTCGAAGTGAAGGGCACGAGCGGCTCAGAAACTCTTGGTTTCGATACGCTGCTCGTGCTCGCTCGCAGAACCGGCGCTTGCCTACCGATTCACGGCGTTTGAACAGACAATTGGTATAAGATGCAAGAGGCAAGGCACAGGAGGCAAAATGTGTAGAGTTTCTTGGATAGCAACCTTGCTTGTGCTGGCGATGGCACTGGTCGGATGCGAAGGCACAACACAACCGACGGCGAGCCTCACCACCAGACCGCTGCCGACACCGGTCGCGACAGCCACCCTCGCGCCGACGGAAACGATGCCGCCGACTGAGACGCCGTTGCCCACCGGCACTCCTACACCCGAACCCACTCCCATGCCAGCCGAAACGCCCACGCCAACGGCGACCCCCACCCCAGAGGCAACCTTAACGCCGAAGGTGACGTTGATGTCCATCGGGAGCGTCACCGGCGACCGCGCCGGCGAGGAGGTGACGGTGGAGGGCACAGTCGTCGGCACGGCCAGCTTCTCGGCCGGCTTCAAGTTCACGCTGGACGATGGCACGGGGCAGATCACACTCCTGATGTGGCACAACGTATACGACGATTGTTGGGATGCGCCGGAGATCAACCTGGGCGCGAGGGTGCGGGCCGCTGGCAAGGTTGGCCAGTACGAGGGAGAGCTGCAGATTGAGCCGGGTTTCGGCGGTGACGTGAAGGCTATTGAACCTGCAGCCGTCTGGGCCACCCCGCGCGAGATCGGCTCCCTCACCAGCGACGACGAGGGGCAGCGGGTGATGATCGAGGGCGAGGTCATCCGCGTGGAGGGATTCTCCAGCGCAGCGCAGGTCTTCCTCAACGACGGCACCGGCGATGCCCTCGTCTTCATCTGGCGCACCATCCTCGACCGCATCCCCGACAACACCGCGCTGGGCACACCGGGCAGCCGCGTGCGCGTCGTCGGTACGGTGGAGATATACAAAGGCGCCCTCGAGGTTGTGCCCACGCTGCCATACGACGTGGTGGTGTTGGAGACGCCATAGCAGATTGTGGATTGCAGATTGCGGATTATGGAGGAGTGAACGATGGTCGCCGGTGAAATGATAATGGTGCTGCTGATGGCCGTGACAGGCGCACTGGTGGCCTCGGTGCTGGCGCTCGTGCCGGCGCTGCACATCTACAACGTCGCTGGGTTCATCGTCCTGGCCTCGGCCTCCCTCGGCGAGCTCGTGCCGCCGGAACTGCTGGCGTTCTTCTTCCTGGGCCTCATCACCGGCTATGCCATGCTGAACACCATTCCCAGCATTTTCCTCTCCGCCCCCGACGATTCGACTGTCTTTGTCGTCCTGCCGGGGCAGAAGTACCTGCTCCAGCAACGCGGATACGAAGCGGTGGTGCTGACCGGCATCGGCGGGCTGGGGGGCATCGTGGTGCTGGCGCTGCTGACGCCCGTCGCCTCCTCCCTCTTCCCAGCCCTACGGACTATCCTCCAGCCTCATCTGCACTGGATCCTGTGGACCGTGATCGCCTTCATGCTCATCTCCGAATGGCCCAAAGGCTCCGACCGCGCCCCGGCCGGGCTCGCCCGCTGGTGGGACGGCTGGAAGAGCCTCACCGCCGGGCTGACAACCTTCCTGCTCTCCGGCCTCCTGGGGTTCATCCTGCTCTACCGCAGCCTGGTGCCCGTGACGGTCGCCTACCAGAACCTGCTGCCCGCCTTCGTCGGCCTCTTCGCTGTGCCCTGGATTCTGCAGAACATCCTCTCGCGGGTCGAGTTG
Source organism: Anaerolineae bacterium (assembly GCA_046760785.1). Taxonomy (GTDB): domain Bacteria; phylum Chloroflexota; class Anaerolineae; order B4-G1; family B4-G1; genus JBHIET01. The sequence continues at coordinate 1,815 of JBHIET010000089.1, forward strand.
CCCCAGCAGCACATCGCCAGGACGATAGATGGCACGGTGTGGCTGTTCCTGCGCGGGACGTTCGCGGGCGCGCTGGGTGGGTTGTTCGCTGCCTTCTTCCCGGTCGTGACCGGCAGCATCGGCGGCCTCATGGCCGGCCATGCCACAGCGCAGCGGGACGACCGGCTGTTCATCATCTCGCAAGGGGCCTCCAAGGTGGTCTACTACGTGGGGGGCTTCCTGTTCTTCTTCGTGCCAGGGCTGCACCTGACGCGGGGCGGGATGGCGTGGATGCTGAGCAGCCTGTGGTCATCCTACACACCGCAGACCTACTACATAGCGGTGGCAGCCCTAGTCCTCACCGGCATCGTCTCGTTCTTCCTGCTCCTGCTGATGACGCGCGTGACGATCAGGCTGGTCGGCAAAGTGCACTACCGCTGGGTCAGCCTGGGCACGCTGGCGGTGCTGCTCGTCATCGTCGTGGGGATGACCGGCTGGGGAGGCTTGCTCATCTGCGCCGTCGCCACTGGCATCGGCCTCATCCCTGTCCTTTGGGGCTCCCGCCGGACGAACTGCATGGGCGTGCTGCTGCTGCCGATTGCGCTGAATATGGTGGGGGTGGGAGGGACGGTGGCGGGGTGGTTGGGCCTCATTATGACATCCGGGAACGGACTCTCCAATTTGCTGTGCGGGTGATCCATGCTGTCCGCCGTCTGCCTCAAGACGCTGCTACACGAGTCGTGGTGCACCAATTGGTGAAATCGGCAACCTCGGTTGGTGCCAATGTGGAGGAAGCCGACGGCGCTGAGTCGCCCCGCGACTTCATTCACAAGACAAGCATCTCCCGCAAAGAAGCACGCGAGTCGCGCTACTGGATACGGATAGTACGCACCGCCATTCTGGACGACGAGGAATTTGCAGCTCTGGAACAGGAGAGCGAGGAGTTGGTTCGCATCTTTAGGGCTATGATTGCCAACGTGCAGAAATCCCAGAGCAAGCCACGTTAAGTTTGGGCTTTGAACACCGGAGGCGTTTCGTGAAAGGCATTGCACACTTCATCACTGGCGTCGCCATCGCCACCTTCTTCCCGGGGGTGGTGCAGCAGGCAGCGGATGGAGCGCTCCTGCCGATGCTGGGCGGCATCGCGGGCATCCTGCCCGATACACTCGACTTCAAGTTCGTCCGCTACTTTGAGCAGTACGATCTTGAGGTTGATCCCGGCCCGGAGCCGAATGCGCGCGAGATCGCCGAGCGGGTGGTCGGGGCGATGCGGCGGGCATACGAGACCGGGAAGCCCTACAACATAATGCTCCACACTATCCGCCTGGGGGCTGACCTGTGGCGGCAGTACGCGATCCGCTTCGACCCGGAGCAGAACGAGGTGGCGGTGCGCATCGGCCCTGTCGTCAATACCGGGCAGGTTCCCCTCCCCGGCTCGGATGTAGGGCTGATCCCTTGCGGTCGCCCCTCAGGAGAGGTGCGACTCAAAGTTGGCGTGCCGATGGTGCACACCTACGACGCGGAGAACAAGATTGACATCTTCAGCGGACCGTCCTTCAAATTCGACCGACGGGATGACAGGCTTCACATCCATTTCCTGGACTGGCACCGGCGCTGGTCCCACAGCCTGACGCTAGCGGCGGTCGTCGGTGTGGTGGCCGGGCTGCTTTTTGGAAAATGGGCCGGGATCGTGGCGGGTCTGGGTTTTGCCGGCCACGTCCTGGAAGACCAGCTGGGTTTTATGGGCAGCAACCTCTTCTACCCGTTCACGAAGCAGCGAGCCATAGGTGCGCAGCTACTCCGCTCCGGCGACGCCATCCCCAACTTTCTGACTGTCTGGACCTCTGTGGCGCTGGTTCTCTTCAACCTGGACCGCTTCTCGGCCCAGCCGCTGTTGAACCCGTGGTGGTTCCTGGGTCTGGCGGTGATGCTCCCGGTGGTGGCGTTGGGCGGGCTGTACCAGTGGCAGCGATGGCGCGAAAAGCCGGAAGCGAACGAGTCGCTCCAGCAGCGGGACATCGTGTCGGAGGTGGAAGAGATAGAAGTAGGATAGAAAGCAAGAAGCAATCCGTCAACTGCAGTTCGCGCTTTCCCCCGATTGGCCTGGGCATTGTCGCGGCCCTGATGCCTGAATCCTGGGCAGCATCGGCCCAGAGCCCACAAACTATGGCTGGCTAGCCAGCCCCCCCGCGATTTCCCCACCGTCAATCACGAAATAGTGACCGGTGATGAAGCCTGCGTCGTCGGAGGCGAGGAAGGCGAAGAGAGCCGCCACCCCTTCCGGCCGGCCCAGCCGGCCCAGAGGAATCTTGCGCTCGCAAGCACGCAACATCTCCGGCGTGTACTCCGCCTCCTGCATCGGCGTCAGAATGTAGCCCGGACAGATAGCATTGACCCGCACCGTGGGGGCCAGTTCCAGCGCCATCGAGCGGGTCAGTTCGATAACGCCCGCCTTGGAGGAGTTATAGTCGGCGTAGTAGTGGTAGCCCATCAGGCCGTTGGTTGAGCCCATATTCAGAATGACGCCGCCACCTCCCGCCAACATTCGCCGCGCTGCCTGCTGCGCCACGAAGAACACGCCGTTGAGGTTGACCTCCATCACCTGACGCCACTCCTGGGGGGAGATATCCATAAAGCGGTGCCGGATGCTGATTCCGGCGTTATTGATCAGAACATCCAGCCCCCCCAGCAAGCCATCCAATTCCTCGAAAGCCCGCGCTACGGTTTCCGCGTCCGACACGTCGGCGGCGATGGTGCCACTCAGTGTCGGCAGGTCGCGGACGACACGCTCCAGCGCCGCTTCGTCGCGATCCAGCACCACGACGCGAGAGCCCTCCTCCAGGAAGCGCGCGGCCGTCGCTGCGCCGATGCCACGCGTCCCGCCGGTGATGAGGACCCGCTTGCCTTTCAAACCATGCATCATTTCCTCCCAACCCCGCCGGCCTGCCGCCACCAGGGGCGTTGGCGCAGAATAAGCCCATCCTGCAGCAGGTGAGGCGGGTCAATCAAGAATTCATGGCGGCCTGTAATGGCTGACTACTTGACTTCGACGACCGCGCCAGCGGCCTCAAGTTTGGATTTGGCATCCTCGGCTGCTTCCTTGGAGACCGCCTCTATCACAGCGGCGGGTGCGCTGTCCACCAGATCCTTGGCTTCCTTGAGACCCAGGGCGATCAGTTGCCGCACGGCTTTGATGACCTCGATCTTCTTGGGGCCGATGTCCTTGAGAATGACATCAAATTCGGTCTTCTCCTCCTCTGGCTCGGCTGCGGCCGCCGCTGCAGGCATGGCAGCCACCGCAACTGGCGCTGCCGCGCTCACGCCCAACTCGTCCTCCAGCATCTTGACCAATTCAGATGCTTCGAGCAATGAGAGCTTGCTGATCTCTTTCACGATCTTTTCTAGGTCTGCCATAGTTTGCTTTCCTCCCAAATTTGGCGCCTATGCGCCTGTGATTTGACGATCATTAGGCAGGCTCGGCAGCCTGCTCCAACCCGATGCCGGGCACGGGACCCGACTCTTGCAGTTTGTCCAAGTAGGCTTGCAGCACGTTGAGGACCTGCCGGAGGCCACTGGCGATGATGCCCGTCACTTGGCTGGCGGGAGCGTTGATGGTGCCGAGTACCTGCGCCAGGAGAATTTCCCGTGGCGGGAGATCGGCAATGGCGCGTACCTGCTCTGCCGCAACCACCGATGTGCCTATCACTCCGCCCTTGATATGCAACGTTGCCAAGTCCTTGCCTGTATCTGTCAGTGCCTTAGCCACTGGTGGGACCTCGTCGTAGCAAAAGCCGATGGCCGTCGGCCCGACGAGCCATTCCTCCGGCACTGATATTCCCGCTTCCTTTAGGGCCAGTAACAACAATCGGTTCTTGACCACCTGGAATTTGCCACCGACGGGACGCATTGCGCGTCTGAGGTCGTTCATTTCACCTACGCTGAACCCACGGTAGTCGGCCAGGATAAACCCCTGGCTGTGTTCGATTTGCTCGACGTACTGTGCGACGAGTTCGGTCTTGCGCTGCTTTGAAATTGCCAATTCTACTCACCTCCTTGCCTGATGAAGAGTTTTCTCGGAAAGTCTTCGGAAACGCTCACAGCCCCGTCCTCGGGGCGTCTCCGGTGCAGTAGGGCCACAAAAGTCGCCCCGGGGACGGGGCTTCGAGCACTTTCCGAGAGATCTCGATGAAGTGAAACGTCCCTGCGCCGTGCCAACGCAGGGACATTTTCCACCCGATTATAGGTGGATGATTGTGCCTTGCCTCGGCAGGCCAGATTTAAGCGCCATTCTGGGCGCACCTGCTGTCTTCGGCTGCAGGTTGTCCAAACGACTTTAGAGCGCAACCTCCAGTGCCTGGGCCTGGATTGGGTCTATCTTAATGCCTGGCCCCATCGAAGATGTAACCGTGATCTTGCGGATGAATGTGCCCTTGCTGGCAGAGGGTTTGGCTTTTTTGACCGCGTCCATCACCGCCGTGAAGTTATCGAGCAATTTCTCGGTTGGGAAAGTGGTCTTGCCGATGGATATGTGCAGGTTGGCAGTCTTATCAGCTCGGAATTCCACGCGACCGGCCTTTGCCTCTTGAATCAGGTGTGGCAAATCCTGCTCTGGTGCCACCGTGCCGGCCTTTGGATTGGGCATCAGGCCCCGTGGACCCAACACGCGTCCCAGTCGTCCCACCTTGCCCATCATCTCCGGTACAGCGATAGCGACATCAAATTCTGTCCAACCGTCTTGGATTCTCTTGATCCACTCATCATCAGAGGCTACGTAATCGGCACCGGCCTCCTGGGCAATTCTCCCCGCCTCGCCAGTGGCGAAGACCAGCACGCGCACTTCTTTGCCCAGACCCTGGGGCAACAGGACTATGCCACGCACTTGCTGGTCAGCATGACGCGGATCCACCCCCAGCCGGAAGTGCACGTCCACTGTGGCGTCAAAACTCTCGTAACTGGTCTCCCTGACCAGTTCCAGTGCCTCCTGCGGTGAATAGAGACGCAGGCGGTCTACTTTCTCCAGTGCTTGGCGGTACTTCTTACCTCGTTTCGGCATTCTTCCTCCTGTGTGGTGCTGACGGGCCTATGCCCTCCCACGCGATTTGAGCTGTCAATTAATCTGCGATGGCGATCCCCATACTTCGCGCCGTGCCCTCGATCTGGCGCATCGCCCCTTTCAGATCAATGGCGTTCAGGTCTTTCATCTTCAATCTCGCGATCTCTTCCAACTGGGCGCGGGTGATGCTGCCGACCTTATCCCGGTTGGGTTCGGCCGAGCCGCGCTCTACGCCGGCCGCCTTGCGCAGTAGATCGGGCGCGGGCGGTGTCTTGAGCGTAAACTTGAACGACCCATCGTGGTAAATCGTAATCTCCGCCGGAACGATGTTCCCCGCCTGACCGGCCGTGCGGGCATTGTACTCCTTACAGAATTGCATCAGGTTGATACCGTGCTGCGCCAGCGCAGGCCCTACCGGCGGAGCCGGGTTAGCTTTCCCAGCCTCAATCTGCAATTTCACGACTGCTTTGACCTTCTTCATCGTCCTCCATCCCAACACGTATTAGGCACTACTCACGTTCTCTCCACCTGCAAGAAGTCAAGTTCAACCGGTGTCTCGCGACCGAAGAAGGAGACTAGCACTCGCACCTTGGCTCGTTCCATATCAATCTCGTCCACCACACCGATGAACTCGTTAAAGGGACCGTCAATGATGCGCACTTTCTGGCCTGGTTTGAACGTGACTTTAATCTTGGGAGCCTCGGCCTCCATGCGCCTCATGATGGCCTGGACTTCTTCGGAGCGCAGGGGCGTTGGCTCATTCCCCATTCCCACGAATCCGGTGACCCCCGGGGTGTTGCGCACCACGTACCAGGAATCGTCGGCCAGAATCATCTGCACCAGGATATAGCCTGGGAAGACGCGCCGTTCGACAGTCCGTCGCTTCCCGTCGCGAACCTCGATTTCATCCTCGGTCGGGATCACAACCTGGAAAATCTGATCCCGCATCTGCATCGTTTCGATGCGCTGCTCCAAGTTGTGCTTGACTTTGTTTTCGTGACCGGAGTAGCAGTGGATGACGTACCAGGCGCGGTCATCTTGAGGTTCAGATACCTCAGTTTCTCCCTCAGCTTCGACTTCGCTCCCCTCAACCGTTTCCTCGGCCTGGGGCTCTATGACCTCAGCAACAGCCTCCACCACCTCGCTCTCTTCCGTGGTGCCGACGTCAGAAGCGATTGTCTGTGTCTCTTCGCTCGTCTCACCTTCCACGGCTTCCTCGGCCTTCCCTGTAGCGTCGGTGTCAGAAGCGGCCGCCTGTGTCTCTTCGGCTGCCTCATCTTCGGGTTTGGACTCCTGTAGTGGCAATGCCAGCACGTCAGCATCGCCCTCAGTCACTGTAGCACCCGCTTCGAGGCCGTCTTCCTTAGCGAGCATCGCTGTACCTGCTACGCTCTCTGCCGATTCAAGATCACGGCAGCCAACACACCCGCAACTACGACGACGGTCGCAGCTCCGATAGCGACCGCACGGCCCGCCATGATCCCTTGCAGTTCCAGGGAGAACAAGCGGTCTAACAGGCCCAAGAGAATGGTCATAGAGATGGTGACAGCTAGCACGATCTTTGTCAGGTTCCATGCTTCCTGACGGGTGGGCCAGTTCACCTTGCGCAGTTCTGCGCGTGTCTCGCGCAGGTAGCGCACAAGGGCATTTCCCTTTTTGGATTTTGCTTTCTTTTTCGCTGTTTTCGTCTTCGCCACGTCTAGTATCCCCCGCGACAGGTCCGTCCTACATTTCAAGACACCGCCTTTGCGCACGGCGGTGTCTTGAAGGCCACTCAGGCAGGCGAGGCAGGAATCGAACCCGCAACCTACGGTTTTGGAGACCGTTGCTCTCCCAATTGAGCTACTCGCCTGTGAAACTCCTATTTTGTCTCGCGGTGCAATGTGTGCTTGCGGCAGCGAGGACAAAACTTGTTCAACTCAAGACGGCTAGGATCGTTACGCCGATTCTTCTCGGTCGTGTAGTTGTGCTCCTTGCATTCCGTGCAAGCGAGTGTGGTTACCATTCGAACTGCCTTCTTAGCCATACCTCACCATTGTCCGCCGACGATGTCGCGCAGAGCCCACGATGGGACTCGAACCCATGGCCACACCCTTACCAAGGGTGTGCTCTACCAACTGAGCTACGTGGGCCAGTTCCATATCGCAAGGGCCGACCCGATCTGGTTGTAATTTTACCTCATTTCCCCGGTGTGTCAAATCCAGGGAAGGTAGGGCCGTTGCGTGTACCTTGAGTCCGCGTAGAACCTCTTTTGACAGTGTGGGGAGCTTCTGTTATGATGCCAGGTAAGGAGGATGCTTACATGCAGGAAAGGGACGCTTTCATACGCCAGTTGGAGTTGGACGACTACGATGAACTGATGGCCTTGTGGCAGCGGACAGAGCTACACTCGCTCAAGCCCCGAGGACGCGATAGCCGTGCTGGCCTATCCCGGCAGCTCGCCAGCGGCGTCCAGACCATCCTGGGGTTAGAAGTGGACGGCCAACTGGTGGGAGCGGTCGTCGCCACTCACGACAGCCGCAAGGGATGGATCAACCGGCTGGCGGTGGACCCCAACCACCGCCGGCGAGGCTACGGCGCTCGGCTGATCGCGGCGGCCGAGGAGGTGCTGCGCGAGCAGGGTATCCACGTCATTGCGGCTCTGGTCGGGAGCGATAACCGCGCTTCACTGGCGCTGTTTCGGAAGGTGGGGTACATCGAGGGTGACCCGGGTATTCACTATCTGACGAAGCGCGACAGCGACGACGCGTGATTTACGCCCCGCTACTTGTAGCGTTGATAGCGCCGAAATAGCTCGCCGACGCTGCGGCCCTCGTGGACGCGCAGGATCACCTCGCCGAGCAGGTTGGCGACTGAGAGGATGGTGAGATTGGGCAGTTGTCTCTCCGGCGGGATAGGGATGGAGTTCGTGGTCACGATTTCCTTGACGGAGAGTGCCCGTAGCCGCTCGACCGCTGGCGGCGAGAAGACGGCGTGAGCAAAACACAAATAGATATCGCGGGCGCCGTGCGCTCGGACGATGTTGACGGCGTTGATCATCGTGCCGCCGGTGTCCACTTCCTCGTCCGCAATGACAACGTCGTGGCCCTCCACCTCACCCACCAGCGTGAGTGCTTCCGTATCCTCTGCCACCCGCCGTTTCTCGATCAGTGCCAGAGGCAGGTGCAGTTCAGCCGCCAGGTTGCGTGCCTTCTTGGCGAAGCCCAGGTCTGCAGCAACGACGACCGTGTTTTCTAACTGCTTGTCGCGAAAGTGGTCGGAGAGGATGGAAAAGGTGGTCATAGCATCACCCGGGATGCTGAAGAAACCCTGAATTTGGCCCGCGTGCAGGTCGAGCGTGACGTAGCGGTCAGCACCAGCGATGCCGATCATGTCGGCCACAAGACGGGCGGTGATCGGCACGCGGGGCTGATCCTTCTTGTCGGAGCGTGCATAGGACAGATAAGGGATCACAGCCGTGATGCGGTCTGGCGAGGCCCGCTTGAGTGTATCCAGGAAAATCAATAGCTCCATGATGTTGTGGTTGACCGGTGACGAGGTGGTCTGGATCAGGAAGACGTCCTGACCGCGCACGCTCTCGTGCAGGCGCACGAAGATATTCTCGTTGGGAAACTGGATGACGTCGCGCTCCGACAAAGGCACGCCGAGATAGCGGCTGATCTCTTCAGCCAGGGCAGGACAACCAGTGCCGCTGAACAGTTTGATGGTGCCGTGCACACTCCCTCCGCTTTCATTCATCGCTCTCAAACTCCGATTGCAGGATGCTCATCATGTACTGATCGCAGTAGACCCCCTCCTTGAACACCGCCTCACGAAGGGTCCCCTCCCGCCGGAAGCCGGCCTTCTCGTAGCAGCGGATGCCTCGGGCGTTATCCGTGTTCACCCGCAGGAAGACGCGGTGCAGGTTCATCTCGCGGAAGGCCAGGCCCAGCAGCGTGCGGATGGCGTCGCTGCCGTACCCCTGGTTCCAGTACCCCTTCTCGCCGATGACGATCCCCAGTTCGGTGCTGCGGTCCTTCCAGTTGATACTATGCAGGCCAACGTTGCCGATGTGCACCCCCTCGGTTGTCTCGATTGCCAGCAGCACATCATTCCCACGCTCCAGCCGCTCCTGCAGGCCCTCGTACCACCGTTCTTCCTGCGTCAGCGAGAACGGCATGTACACGGCCAGGTGACGGCGCACCTCCGGATCGGCGAACCACTCGACGTAGCGCGGCAGGTCATCCCGCTCGATGGGCCGCAGCTGGACTTTCTCTCCCACGATCATATCTCTCCTCCCAGATGACAGGTATCGTTCAGCAACGCGATGCGCGGCCGTACCGGGTTGACCTCGACGATGCTCAGCGATCCGTTGCCGAAGCGAAAGGGCGAACGCCAGGTAGGCAATCCGATCAGGTGGTTGAGATAGGTGCCCAGCGTGCCGCCATGGGCCACTACTCCAATCGGCCCCTCCGCGTGCCGTGCAACGATCTCACCGAAGGCAGCCACCACCCGCGCCCGGAATGACTCGCCCTTCTCCGCACCAGGAAACTCAACGTCCTCCGACGCCTCGACCCAGCGGTGTGCCACGTCCGGGTACTGCTCCACCACTTGCTCCCACGTCATCCCTGCGACGTCGCCGACGTCGTACTCCTTGAGCCGCTCGTCGGGCACCACCGACACGCCCAGCGCGTCTCCGATGATTACTGCGGTCTCCCACGCCCGTCGTAAGGGGCTGGCGTAGAGGGCGGTGATTCCTTCGCCCCGTAGCCGTTTCGCCAATCGCCGGGCCTGCTCCCGGCCTGCCTCGTCCAGCGGCGGGTCGGCCTGGCCCTGGATGCGGTGGGCGGCGTTCCATGTGGAGCGACCGTGACGGATGAGGAGGAGGCGGGGCACTGCACTACTCTCCGATTAGAAGCCAAACGCCAAGGCGTCAATCATCGCTTTGCCCTTCTCTCTTCCCACCTCTCGGTAGATTTCTAGCAGTTCCTCGTATGTTCCCTCACCGCCGAAATGACCTCTCGAAAGCACTTATCCGCAATATCTCAGGTGGAATGATGGCCTCGTGAAAGGGTTTGAGTACACCTGTCGAGGAGCTATAGGTCGCGTGATCCTCTTTCACCTTTGCACGTCTTGTCTCGGGACGGTGTTGTTCTATCAGTCCCTGAATGAACCCTTCAAGGTAACCCTTGATAGCGCTCCTGGTTTCTGCATTGATCATTTCTTTCTCCAAATTAGGATTTCTTCAAAAAACTCACTGGCTCGACGCCCCGTCCGACGGTTTACGTGCCTCTCTATTCTGTTCTCAAACTCGAATCCACATTGAGCAGCGATGTCGTCGTACAGCCTGTCTCGATCGCGAACGACGATGATCATTCGTGTGCCGCTGGCCATATACTCGCCGGTATGAGCGAACACAGATGCGATTTCTTGTTGATAAGCCTCTTTGGCACTCTGGGAATTGCCCTTAAAAGATGCTCCTATTTCACTCTCATCTCTGATCGGAAGAGCCAGTAACTCATAGGCGTAGCGGTGTTGTTCGTGATAGTCAATGAGTCCCACGTAAGGGGGAGAAGTAATCACACCATCTATCTCGCATGGTAGTGAAATGGTTCTGGCATCGCCCCACAGCACAGTGACCTTCGCCTTTGTTCGGAGTCTACTGTATTGCTCTATCCGGCGAATCGTGTCCAGACTATATCGCTTTAGGAACTTGAAAGCCTCCTGGACAGGGTAGCATATCCTGGAATGTTTGTGGCAGTAATAAGGCTCTGTCTGCGGTTGCTTAGGAAAGTCCAGATCAAAGTGGGTAGTGAGCCGTGCAGATCTGGCTGCCCTGGACAAAATCACCTTGAGCAAATCTTGGTACCGGTAATTCGGGATAAGCGAACGATAGGTCAAGAGCTCCCGCCTAGCTCGAGGTGCAAACCACCTCAAAAGGTATTCGTTATCGGTGTCCTCAAATTCATCATCAGCCCATTGCTGGCTAAAAAGCGTGGCTTGCGTTCTGTCCTCAACC
>JBHIET010000090.1:0-12629 GCA_046760785.1 Anaerolineae bacterium
CCAAAAGGCCCGAGTTGCGTCTGTGGATTGTGCACACAACGGAGGGAGATTGCTGTCGATGTCAACGTTACACATCCAGCTGCTGGGCGATTGCCACCTCGTCCATGACGGCGAGCCTGTGACGTCTGTCAACACACCGCGCCTGCAATCGCTGCTGGCTTATCTCGTGCTGCACCGTGAGGCACCCCAATCCCGCCAACATCTGGCCTTCCTCCTCTGGCCTGATTCGACCGAAGCCCAGGCCCGCACCAATCTGCGTAAACAGTTGCACCATCTGCGCCGTGCCCTGCCCGATGCCGATCGCTTCCTGCACACCGATACCCAAACGGCACAGTGGCGGCCCGATGCCTCCTTTGACCTCGATGTGGCCGCCTTTGAAAGCGCCATCGCACGGGCAGAGCAGGCGGAGCAAGCCGGCGACCCGACTGCCGTTCGGGCGGCTCTGGAGGAGGCGGTGGGGCTGTACAGCGGCGACTTGCTGCCCAGTTGCTACGACGACTGGATGCTGCCCCAACGCGAACGGCTGTCTCAGACCTTCATCAGGACACTAGAACGGCTGTCCCGGCACCTGGAAGGCCAGCTCGACTATGGCGGGGCAATCGGCTGTGCCCAGCGCCTGTTGCGGCATGCCCCACTGCACGAGGCTGCCTATCAGCGCCTGATGCGCCTATATGCTCTGAACGGCGACCGCGCCGGTGCCCTGCGCGCCTACCACACCTGCACCACAGTCCTACAGCGCGAACTGGGGGCGGAGCCCAGTCCGGCCATCCGCGAAGCGTACGAGCGCCTGTTGAAGGTGGAGGCGTCGCCGATTCCGCCCTCGACGACGCTGTTCGCACTGTCGCCCCTGGTAGGTCGAGATCAGGAGTGGGCGCAATTACAGGCGGCCTGGCAGGCTGCTGCCCGAGGACGCCCGCACCTTGTGTCGGTGACCGGGGAAGCGGGCATCGGCAAAACGCGACTGGCTGAGGAGTTGATCGAGTGGGCCAGACGGCAGGGGATCGCCACGGCCAGGACTCGCTCCTATGCCGCTGAGGGCGGGCTGGCCTATGCCCCGGTGGCGGCCTGGCTGCGCACGGATCCTCTGCGGGTCGCATTGCCAGCGCTGGGCGACGTCTGGCTCACGGAAGTGGCGCGGCTCTTGCCCGAACTCCTGGCCGAAAGGTCTGGCCTGACCCCTCCCGGCCCACTGACTGAGAGCTGGCAACGTCAGCGCCTGTTCGAGGCCCTGGCGCGGGCCACGCTCGCAAGCAGCCAACCGCTGCTGCTGGTGATCGACGATCTGCAGTGGTGTGATCGAGAGACGCTGGAGTGGCTGCACTATCTGCTGCGCTTCGATCGACGGGCGCGGCTGCTCATCGTCGGCACGTATCGCCCCGAAGAGACGGGGCCTGATCACCCGCTGACATCGCTGCTGTTAGCACTGCGCCGCAGCCGGCGACTGACCGAGATTGAGCTGGGGCCGCTGGACGAAACTGAAACGGCGTCGCTGGCGGCGCACGTGGCTGGACGGGAACTTCCCCCGGCCCTGGCGGCGCAGTTGTATCGGGAGACCGAGGGCAATCCATTGTTTGTGGTGGAAACCGTGCGGGCGGTTGCTGGAGATTGGAGATTGGAGATTGGAGATCAGAGAGTGGTCACCAACACTCAATCTTCAATCTCTAATCTCCAATCTCTTCCACCCGGAGTGCAAGCGGTGATCGAAGCGCGCCTGGCACAGCTCTCACCCTCGGCCCGGAAGTTGGCGGACCTGGCAGCGACCATCGGTCGGGAGTTCACGTTCGAGGCGCTGGCGAAGGCGGGCGACTGGGGTGAAGACGCTCTCGTGCGCGGGCTGGACGAGCTGTGGCAGCGACGGGTTGTGCGCGAGCAGGGGATGTACGCTTATGACTTCAGCCATGACAAGATCCGTCAGGTCATCTACGAGGGACTGAGCCGTCAGCGGCGGGCTCACCTACACCGCAAGGTAGCCTTGGCGCTGGAGGAACTATACCAAGAACGCAGCGGGGAGATTGTGGCGAAGTCGCCGGTCTCGGCACAGTCGCCGGTCGCGGCGCAGTTGGCCGACCACTACGCCAAGGCGGGGGAGGGGGTGCAGGCGGTGGAGTACCTGCTCCAGGCCGGGGACAGGGCGCGGGGGCTATATGCCCACCAGGAGGCGATTGATCACTACCAGCGGGCGTTGGCCTTCCTGAAGGAGCAGGGGGAGCACGAACAGGCAGCGCGGACGCTGATGAAGCTGGGGTTGACCTATCATGGCGCCTTCGACTTTCAGGGAGCGCACCGGGCTTACGAGGAAGGTTTCGCCCTATGGCAGCGGGCAGGGGACATCATGCTGGCCGGTCGGCTGCCGCCGGCGCGCCAGGCCCTGAGGGTAAGCTGGCGCCAGCCGCAAACGCTGGATCCAGCTATGTGTATGGACATCTTTTCGGGTGGGTTGATTGATCAACTCTTCAGCGGGCTGGTGGAGCCCGGTCCGGCGATGGACGTCGTGCCTGCCGTGGCTCGAACCTGGGAGGTGCTGGAAGGCGGGAGCAAGTACGTCTTTCACCTGCGGGATGATGTGGTCTGGAGCGATGGCACGCCGGTGACGGCCGGAGATTTCGAGTACGCCTGGAAGCGGGTGCTGGACCCGGCCACCGGAGCGCCCTATGCCCACTACCTGTACGATATCAAAGGCGCTCGGGCCTTTCACCAGGGTGAGGTGTCAGATCGGGATAGTGTGGCAGTACGGGCCCTGGACGAGAGGACCCTGATGGTAGAACTGGAAGGTCCCGTCGGCCACTTCCTGCAGATATTGGCTCAGTTTCTTGCCTATCCCGTGCCCCGACATGTGGTGGAGGTCTGCGGCGAGGCTTGGACGGATGTAGAGGCCAGCTCCGTGGGGCCCACAGAACCGGGCATCGTCACCAACGGTCCTTTCAGGCTGGAGGCCTGGCAGCCGGGACGGTCATTCGTCCTGTCGCGCAATCCAGCCTACCACGGTCGCTTCAGCGGCAACGTGCAGCGGGTGGAAGTGTCCCTGTGTGTACAATGGTCTTACGGGGCAGAAGTGGTGGAGATGTATGAGGCCGATGACCTGGACATGTTGGCCTCATATATGAACGCCCCACTGGGGGTAAAGCTGCGGCACGCCGGGGAGTATGTCACGGGACCCTGGCCGGGCACCCTGTTCTTGGGATTCGACGTGCGCCGGCCGCCCTTCGACGATCCTCGTGTACGTCGCGCCTTCGCCCTGGCTACCGACCAGGAGACGTTGGCGAACGTCGTCATGGGAGGGCATGTTTATCCGGGCACGGACGGGTTCCTGTCGCCGGGGATGCCGGGACACTCGGCGGGCATTGGCTTGCCGTACGACCCCGCCGGGGCGCAACAACTGCTAGCCGAGGCCGGCTACCCAGGTGGTGAAGGCTTCCCCGCCAAATGCTTGCATACGAGCTGTGATCGCGCATACGTGAGCGAGTCCCTGCGAGCGGGGTGGCGAGAGGTGCTGGGGATAGAGATGGCAGGGGAGGAACTGGAGTGGCCACGGTTTCTCGATAGACTGAACAACGACGCACCAAGCGTGTTTCTTCTTGGGTTTCCGGCTTTTTATCCCGACCCCGACTGCTTCCTGAGAGCGAGCTTCTTCCGGCGGTACACCGGGTGGCACAGCGAGACCTACGTTGAGTTGGTCGAGCAGGCCAGACGGGCCACGGATCAGAGGGAGCGGATGGCGATGTACCAACAGGCGGACCGGACCCTGATCCAGGAAGCGGTGATCATACCCCTCGCCTACGCGCGGCTGCACTTGCTGGTGAAGCCGTGGGTCAAAAGGTTACCCACATCATGGAACAAATGGTGGTTTTGGAAGGACGTCATCATCGAACCGCACTAACCCCTTCGATACACCTCTTCGACTAAAACTCTCTCCCCAAACCTAATCTACCCCCATCCGTCTCGGACACCCCCACCCTGGTCTACCCGCTTTTCCAGTGCTGTGATCCGGTCGTCGAGGCGCTTTTCCATCTGGTACAGGCGTGCCTCCACGCCAATGATGCGCTCGTCGAGGCGTTTCTCGGTCTGATCCAGCCGAGTCTCCACGCCAGTGATCCGACTCCAGCGGAACGTTAGGTGGTCTCCCCTAATCGTGTTGGCGCTGTTCGTAGTCAGCCACGGAGCAGGGCGAAGTGGCGTCGGACGGCACTCCACTGCGTTCTGTGCCTGACTACAAGCGATCAACACGCTACAGGGAGACTACCGAACGTTAGGATCGAGCGATAACAGTGGGACGAGTACCGCTCAGGGCGTGGTGCGCTTCACACAAGAGCTGAAGGGCCGTCAGGGGGAAACCACGTCCGCAGGGGTGAAGAGCAGCAGGTGAGGATCAGCGGCGGCGCGGGCCTGGAGCTCAGCGCTGAAGCCGCTGCGACTGTAGAGGGCATACCATAGCTCCCATCCCCGCTCGTCCGCCAGCCAATGTCGTGCACTGGCCTGTAAGCCATCGAGATCGCCAACCCCCATCTTCTCCCGTCGCCAACGCGCCTCGCCGAGCAAGGCACTGCGCCGGGCACTCTGCACCGCTACCAGATCGACCTGAGCTTTCCTTGACCACCACGATCCGACTTCCTCCGGCCAGAAGGGAAGCGTACGTTCCGCAGCTAATTCGTGGACGTGGCGGCGGGCCAGCTCTTCCCAGACAAAGCCGACGAAGCGATCCCAGCCAGGACGCAGAACCTCCTGGATCAGCATCTCCGTCTCGCCGAACTCGATCTGACTCGTGTAGGGAAGGATCCAGCGCCCCCAGAAACGGAGGTACGGATCGGCCAGGTGCCACCTGCCCCAGCGTTGTCCCGAGCGCCGCGGGCCGATGGGCCGCCGATGCTCGACCAGCCCCAACCCTCGCAGCGTGCCCAGGTAACGGGTCGCCGTGGCTCGATCGGCGAAGCCCGCCACCCGGGTGATGTCACTAATCCGGTGGTGCCCCTCGGCGATGGCCCGCAGCAGGGCGGCATACAGCCGGGGCTCGCGCAACTCCTCCCGCAACAGCAGGTCTGGCTCGTTGTACAGGAAGCTGTCGCGATTGAACACCGCGAGCCGCAGGTTGCTCAACAGGTCATAGCGATCCGAGAACTGGAGCAGGTAGCCCGGCATCCCGCCCACCACGGCGTAGGCTTCCACCATCGCCTCGGCCGAGTAACCGGGCAGGAAGGCGGCTGCGTCGCGCACACCCAGGGGGCGCAGGAGCAGTTGGCTCGTCCGCCGGCCGTAGAGGGGCGCACGCTGGCCCAAGATGTCGCGCTCCATGATGGACAGATACGAGCCGCTGAGCACCAACATCAGGCGGGTGTGCTGCAGCGTCTCATCCCAAACGTGTTGCAGCACGGAGGCCAGCCGGCGGCTGGAACCAGCGAGATAGGGCCATTCGTCCAGAATCACCAACAGACGTTCCTCGGCCGCCAGGGTGCCCATCGTCTGGAAGAGGGCCTCCCAGGTGCCATAGGTGAAGTCCGGCGATGGTGCCAGTTCCGGGCGCTCCAGTTGGCGCAACAGCGAGGAGAGGCGTCGGAGCTGACTATCTTCCGAGTCGAGATAGGCGGTGAAGCGCAGCGCCCGCTTGGCGGCGGCGAAAGTGGCCAGAAGGGCCGTCTTGCCGACCCGTCGCCGGCCAGTCACGATCACGAACTCGGCCCGATTCGAGTTGTAGCGGGCCTCCAATGCTTCCAGTTCACGCTCACGATTGACGAACATGTGCCGTCTCCCTTCGAGAAATGTGCCCCTCAATCTTGCATATCAAGGAAAGTAATTCACGATTAGTATAATCCAACGCTACCATTTTTGCAAATGCTGTGCCAAAGCGTTCCGTGGGATCTCAAGCGTTCCCCGAAATTTTAAGGTAAATTCTCTTCAGGGAACGCTCCAGGGAACGCTTTGGGAACGCTTGGTATGGTATAATGGTGCAAAATCACGATAAGATTAATCCGAATTGCGCAGCAGTGAGCTGGGTAGTCCGAATCGTAGAAACACATGGAAAGACGCCAAGAGCATTACCATTCACACCTGTTCACGGTACGGCTGTGGCTGGAAGACTTGGGGGACGGCCAGGCGGAGTGGCGGGGCAGGGTGCAACACGTCCTCACTAGCGAAGTCCGGTACTTCCGCGAGTGGCCGGCGCTGATAGACCATCTGTTGGCCATGCTGCCCGCTGTTGGCTCCGAGGGAGGATTAGAAGATGAGATGAAAGGAACGGCACACGGTGTCGAAGTGACGCCGCAGATGGCCGAGCAGGAGTAGATGGGAATGTGCGCGAGTATGGACGTACGGGAGGTGATGAGCATGTAGCACAAAACGATTTGTAGTGAGGAATTGCCCTTTCGTGTGGGGGCCAGGCTCGTGGCAGCCAGTCTGCTTCCGACGCCTGGCCCTCTTCTTCGAGCATCGTTTTCATCGAGCTTCACATGTTCATAGGTCGTGGCCACTGGGAGTGCTACACTCATGGATTCGTCCTTTCGCATCTTGTGTGGAAGAGGCGTGCATACGTTACAATGGAGCGTGCTTGTCGTATGACTTATGCATCAATTATAAGGTATACCTGTGCGGGTCAGTCAAACGCACGCACGACGAAGTAGGAATCGACAAACGTTCCCGAGGTTCCCTAGGCTTAGGGAACACTCAGGGGACGCGCTTCTTCAAATGTTATGTAAAAGCATTCCTTGAGATCTCAAGAACTCCCCCGAATTTTAAGGTTAGGGAACGCTATGGAACGCTTGAGGGAACGCTTTTGGAACGCTCTGTATGCTATACTGGGGCAGAATCATGACAGAAGTAATCCGGAATGAGGTTGTAAAGAAGCAGAAAATGAAGGTACAGCTTAGCGGAACAGGGTGGAGTCATAATGGATAGATCAGCGGTTCGACACTTTGATAACACGGCCCTGCAACAGGGTTCATCGCAACGGACTGGCCCCAGGATGGTGCCCGGTACAGCGCAGGGCACAGTGCTATTGGTCAAGGATAATGCGAGTACGGCCCGGCGACTGGTCACCGGCCTGCGGCGGCGGGGGTTTGAGACGCTGCACGCGGCCGACGGCGGACAGGGCCTGCTTTGGGCTCGCACTCTGCGGCCCGATCTCGTCCTGCTGGACGCTGATCCTTCGACGAGCCCAGGACAGGGGCTGCCGCAGACGGACAGCTTCGCCGTTTGCCGAACCCTGCGGCAAGAGTCGGTGGTGCCCATCATCATGCTCAGCGCCCGTGGTCGGGAGATCGACCGGATCAGGGGCCTGGAAATCGGCGCCGACGACTACATCGTCGAACCGTACAGCTTGCGGGAGCTTGTGGCCCGCATGCGGGCCCTTCTCCGCCGCCGTGAGCTGGATCGCCAGGAGATCCCCTTGCCGAGTGATCAGATCGTGGTGCGCGACATCGTGCTGGACCACACAACTCAACAGGTCTGGCGGGCCGGCCGGCTAATCGAGATGCCACAGCGCGAGTTCAACCTACTGCACGTGCTGATGGAGAACGCCGGCCAGGCGGTCCCCCGGCGCGCGCTGGTGGACCAGGTGTGGGGGGAGGGTTGGGTCGGCTGTGATGACACGCTGAAGGTCCACATCTACCGGCTGCGGCAGAAACTGGAGGATGATCCGTCAGCGCCGCACTACATTCAGACTGTCCATCGCTATGGCTACCGCTTCGTGGCGCCGGCTGCATCGCCGGCGACGGAAAGACTACAACGACTTGAGAAACGAAGGAGGGTAACGCCATGAAGGTACACACGTAGTCCGTAGCAGTTGTGATTGTAGCAGGTTTGGTTTTAATGGGGGATGTGGCAGAGGCATTTCTGCACATCACGCAGCACGTTTCACTAAAAAGGAGGAATAGTCATGTACCGTAAAGCAACCATCACCGTCTTGTTAGTAATCTTGATCCTGGCTGGGAGCATACCCCTGGCCCAGAGCCTACCCGTCGTGGCGTCCAGCCCGCTGGCCAGCGCGCCTTGTGGGAACGTCGCCGGCTTCATCTTCGGCGACACCACCTGGGCCCGCGACTGTACCTACACCGTGACGGGCAGCGTCATCGTGATGGAAGGCGTCACCCTGACCATCGAGCCCGACGTGACGGTGAAGTTCGACAGCCTGAAGGCGTTGACCGTCAACGGCGCGCTGATCGCGCGCGGGACCGAGACCGAGCCCATCACCTTTACGTCCAACCTGGCTGACCCGGCCGCCGGCGACTGGGGCTTCATCCTCTTCACCGATTCCAGCACCGATGCTACCTTCGACAGTGACGGCAACTACACAGGCGGTTCTGTTCTGCAATATGTGACGGTAGAATATGCGGGGAATGATTTGAACCCAGCCGTTCGTATCGAGGATGCTTCGCCCTGGGTTGATCACTCCACGATTAGGCACAATGCAGAACACGGCATCAAAGCTGAAAACACCAACTCCCATTTCACCCATAACATCGTTCACGATAACGGCAACAATGGGATTTTCGCCGCAAACTGTGTAGTTGGCGGACAGCCGATTGTTGACAACAATTGGGTCTTCAACAATCGTGGTTATGGTAACGATGGTGGTGGCATCTATGTCGATACGGGTCCATGCGGACCTGGGGGAGGAGGGCGCATCACCAACAATATTGTCGAGAACAACGAATCGACCGGATTCGGTGGTGGCATCTATGCCTCCAGTGGCTGGGACGGAACGATCCTCGTTGAAGGCAACATCGTACGCAACAATATCGGTGGGGCTGGAGGAGGTATCTTCGCCTATAGAGCGATAGTTACCCATAACGCGGTCTATCGCAATGAGGCCAATCAGTTTGTCTGGACAGGGGGCTACACGGGTACCGAGGGTGGTGGTGGCCTCTACGTTGCGGGCAGCACTGTCACGTATAACATCATAGCCAACAATCAGGCGACCCACGATAGTTCATATGGAGCACCAGGCGGCGGCATCTATTCCGACTCAAATTTCGAGCCAGGCAATGTCATCAGCCATAACTACGTGGCCGAAAACTACAGTGTCGGGTATGCGGGTGGCATCTATGTCGATACCTACACCCACGATCCGCCGACTAGTGTCACGCATAACAGTATCGTATTCAATAGTTCCGAGAAAGGACGCCTCGGGCTATGGGTGGCGGGGGGAAACAATGGTTCTGTGGACGTTACCTACAACACCATCGTCGGACAGTACTCAGATGGTATTCTGGACCAACTCGACGATACAGTGCTTTGTATCCACTGCGCCACCGGCTATTATGGTGGCGCGATCTTCCCCACGATCCAGCATAACAACCTGCAAAACAATGATGCCCTCTACACGCTCGTCAACACCAACCCTCAATCGGAGGGGGGTATGCTGGACGCTCAGTTCAACTGGTGGGGCACGAACGATACGAACACCATCGTCGAGAAAATATACGATTTCATTGACGACGGTTCGTTGGGCGTGACGAATTACGGCAATTTTCTCAACGCCCCGGACCCCGACGCACCGCCGGCACCGCCCACCAATCTGGCTGTTAGCGCCAACGACGGTGCGTTCACGCTCACCTGGGACCCCAACCTGGAGAGCGATATCGCCGGCTACAAGGTCTACTACGACATCGACAGCAGCTACCCGTGGGAAGGTACCGGAGCCGATCAGGGCAATTCGGGCATCGATGTGGGCAACGTCACCAGCTACGATCTCACCGGGCTGCCTTTGGGCAACATCTACACCGTGCGGGCCTACGACAACGGTGGCGAGGAAAGCTGGTTCGCCACTTTCTCCAGCGGTCCGCCGCCAACGCCGACCCCCACCGCGACTGCGACGGGGACACCAACCCCGACCCCCACCGGGACAATAACGGAGACGCCAACCCCGACGGCCACACCTCCGGCTGGTTGCCAGACTTACAACAGCAGCGACACACCTTTGGACATTCCAGACAACGATGTTGACGGTGTGATCTCGACCATTAACGTCCCAGACTCCTTGACCGTGGGTGACGCCAACCTGACCCTGAACATCACCCACACCTACGATGGTGACCTAAGAGCATATCTTGTCTCCCCTTCGGGTACGCAGGTGACGTTGTTTGAGAACGTCGGTGAGGATGGTGACCACTTCACCAACACGACGTTCGACGATGAGGCGTCACAGAGCATTCTAGACGGCACGCCGCCCTTCACTGGAAGCTTCCTGCCAGAATCTCCGCTGAGTGCGGTGGATGGCGAGCCAGCCGGGGGGGATTGGCACCTCATGGTATTTGATGATGCCGGGCAAGACATCGGCACATTGGATGACTGGCAGCTTGAACTGTGTGGTGCGGGCCGGCTGTCTCACGATCCGCCGGGCTTGGAAGCCACGCTGGACCTGGGCACCAGCACGACGGTGCAGTTAACACTGCGCAACGATGGCGACCTGCCGGTGACCTTCGAGTTGATCGAACTGGACAGGGAAATGACCGCTCTGGGGCCATTCGAGGCGCCGAAGTTCACGGTGAAGCCCACTGAGCAGAACTTCCCCACAACGGAGCGGCTCAGCTCGCTGAGTCCGTCACCGGCACCGCCTTTCCCCGCCGGTAACGTCATCCAAAGCTGGTCGTCCGCCCTGGCAGCAGCCGCTTTCGGCATTGCCTACGATGCCGATGACGACACCGTCTGGGTGTCCAGCCCCGCCCCCGACTGGGGTGGTGACAATACCTTCTACGAATACACTACCGCCGGCGCGCAGACCGGGCGTTCGCACTCCTACTCGTGGACTCCGGCTCTCGGGCCGGCCGATGCAGCCTTCAACTGGAACACCGGCATGCTGTGGATTATGGATGTTGATGAGGATGACTGCATCCATGAGATAGACCCGACGTCGGGGCAGACGGGTACTACTATCTGTCCGGGCTTCTCCATCACTCAACGGGGGCTGGCCTACGATCCCTTCACCGACACCTACTTCGCCGGTGGCTGGAACGACTTCATGATCCACCACTTCGCGGCCGATGGCACGATGCTGGACGAGGTCAACGTGGGACTTGACATCGCCGGTCTGGCCTACAACCCGGATACGGAGCATCTGTTCGTGATGGTCAACGCCAGTCCGAACCCGGTCTATGTGCTGGATGCGGCGACAACTATGCGATGATCGGCCAGTTCAACGTCAGCCAGGGCTTTGGCGATTTCAGTGGCGCCGGCCTGGAGTTCGATTGCGATGGCAACCTGTGGGCTGTAGATCAGAACGACGAGATGGTCTACCAGTTCGAGTCCAGTGAGACCACTACGGTGTGTACGCTTGGCGTGCCGTGGCTGAGCGAGGATCCGGTGATGGACACCATCGCTCCGCAAGAAGAGCAGGTCATCGAGGTCACCTTCGACGCCAGCGTGCCCGAGGTCACACAGCCGGGCCAGTACCTGGCGCAATTAAGGATCATAGATGACACACCGTACAGCGGGGCCACCATCCCGGTGACGATGACCGTCAGCACTGGCACAACCACACCCACGAGCACGGCGACGGCTACGCCAACGCCAACCCCCACCGGGACGGCGACGGCTACGCCAACACCGACTCCCACTGGCACGGCGACGCCAACGCCAACGGCGACATCGCCCGTTATCCAGTGGCGTATCTACTGGATCAACAACACCACGCGCACGATTCAAAGCTCAAAGCTCGATGGTAGCGATCTGCAAAATGTGGTGGCCTTCGACTCGGGTCAAAGCGGCGGCGATGTGGAAGTTGACTCCGCGGGAGGCAAGATCTACTGGACCGAATCCCGCAAGATCAAGCGCGCTGACCTGGACGGCTCGAATGTCCAAACATTGCACACCGTGGCACTTGACATTGTAGGCCGAATCAGCCTCGATCTGACAAACGGCAAAATCTACTACACCCAACGCTCCGGCCTCGACGACACGATCAGCCGCAGAAACTTGGACGGAACTGGAAACGAGGCGCTGTTTGACCCGCATCCCACAACGGGCTTCATGGTGGCGGAGATCGAAATAGAGCCCGCCAGCGGCAAGATCTACTGGACCAACACCAACGGTACCAGCTCGATTGAGCGAGCGAATGTTGACGGCTCGAATCGGGAATTGCTCGTTGAACAGGCCTGGAACCCGCGCCGCCTGCGACTCGATCTGTCCGCAGGCAAGATGTACTGGACCGCGAACAACACACCCCACGGGATCCAGCGGGCCAATCTGGACGGTTCTAGCCAGGAGGTGCTGGTCCCCGACGTTGGCTTGGCGATGGGCTTCGATCTCGATGTGGGTGGCGGCAAGATGTATTGGGCCAACGGAAGTTTGCCGGGCTCGATTCAGCGAGCCAACCTGGATGGCACCAACATCGAAACCTTGATCCCGGATCTGGGCCTCAGCAGTTTCATCGATCTACCGGGCCTCGCCTTGGGCGGTTCCATGTCCGCACCGACGGCGTCACCGACGCCCACCGCAACGGCCACACCATCGCCGACGACGTCACCGACGCCCACCGCAACGGCTACATCATCGCCGACGACGTCACCGACGCCCACCGCAACGGCTACATCATCGCCGACGGCGTCACCGACGCCCACACCGACGACTCCCGTCGAGATGGCCATCGTACGCGCGGCCAGTGGCAGCGTCGTCCCCGGCGGGAGCACTACCGTGCCGGTGACGGC
>JBHIET010000091.1:0-12355 GCA_046760785.1 Anaerolineae bacterium
CCCCCACCTTTGGAGTTGCCACTTCCTCACCGGTAGCATCGCCGACCGCAACCTCTGTCTCCGGCGCTGCCTCTTCCTCATCGGCTGCCCCGCCGGCCGCGGCCTCCGAAACCACGGCTTCTTCACCGGCCACCTCACCGACCCCAGCCTCCACCTTTGGAGCCGCCACTTCCTCACCGGTGGCCTCGCCGACCGCAACCTCTGTCTCCGACGCTGCCTCTTCCTCAGCGGCTGCCTCGCCGGCCACAGCCTCCGCCTCCAGGGACACAACTTCCGTCTCGGCCACCTCGATCTCCGCTGCCTCCTGGGCCTCGCGAGCTGCCTGTTGCTCTGCTACCCAACGCTCCCATTCACTCTGCCGCACCTGCTTGGCGCTCAGGGCAATCCGCCTCCTCTGACTCTCTATGCGGATAATCTTCACCAGCAGGATCTCACCGGGATGAACGATGTCCGAAGGGCTAAGGTCTGGTGTACCGATCATCTCGCTGGCGTGGAGTAACCCTTCCACTCCCAGGTCCAGTTCGACGAAAGCGCCGAAATCCAGTACCCGGGTGACCCGTCCCTCGACCAACTGCCCCACTCGATAGTGATCGTCTACCAAGGTCCAAGGATCAGGCTGGAGTCTCCTGAGGCTGAGCGCGATCCGTTTCCGTTCCCAATCTACATCGAGCACGTAGACGTCCACTTCGTCACCGACCTTGAGCACCTGACGGGGGTTGTCTACCCGGCCCCAGCTCAACTCCGAGACGTGGATCAAGCCATCCGCCCCACCCAGATCCACAAAAGCGCCGAAACTAGTGATGCTGGTGACCTTCCCGCGTCGCGTTTCTCCCTCAACTAGCTGGGACATAACGCGCTCACGCTGCAGTTCCTGCCAAGCGCGCTGTGCCTGCCGCTGAGAAAAAATCAGGCGGCGGCGACGGCGATCCACTTCGATGATCTTGAGACCGACCCGCTGCCCGACCATATCTGCCAGACGCCGGCGGCGCTCCTCTTGCGACAAGCGCCTGGGCAGCCCTACGACTTGCGAGGCGGGGAGAAAGCCCCGAATCTTGCCAAGCCTGACTATGAGACCGCCACGGTTGTAGCCGGAAACCTCTCCCTCGTAGAGCTCACCACTCTCCATCATTTCCTCGGCTCTGAGCCAGTCCTGATGCAGGCGGGCCTGGTGGATGGACAGGATAGGATGCCCGTCCCTATCCGCAGGGCGAAGCACGAATACTGAGACGGTAGTGCCCACTTGGATTGCGGAGCGGGTTTCCTGATCCAGGCGTGACAGGTCTTCGGGAGGGACGAAGCCCTCTCGCTTGAGGCCGACATCCACAACCAAACCGTGCTCGTTGGTTGCGATCACAACGCCGGTGCAAATGTCCCCGTGTCGGGGCGCCTGGTATTCCTCCAAATACTCGTCCAGGCCCTGGTCGGCCAAACCTTGCTCTGACGAATCTTGGTCGGTCAACTGAGGGTCGGATAGGTCCCAGTCGGTCGAACGATCTACGTTCATGAATATAGATTAGCCCTCCTCCTGTGGTACTGCCCTCCCACAAGGAACCCGGCACCACCTGCACGCGACAGACGTGCGGGCGATGCCGGGTTCGGGAATCGCGCCTGACTTTGGACGGGATACTAATCAGCTCGTCTTATCCTTGCCACCCTCACACAAAGGCCAGCTTGTCAGAGACGGTTCGGCGTCGCGGTCCGCACAAGAAGGGCAATATCTCAAATGTGCGCATATTCTATCACGTCGTGAGGGAATGTCAAATCAGGTCCTCACGATTTCACCTTTTCCCCTATCTTTGTGCTGCTCAAACAGAAACCCCACCGGTGGGGTGGGGCGGTGTGGTCAGTGATTGGATCTCACCTGTCAGCCACAGCAACGAGTCTGGTATCTATGCAGTAGCCCCAAGGGGGGTCGAACCCCTGTTTCCGGCTTGAGAGGCCGGCGTCCTAGGCCACTAGACGATGGGGCCAAGCAGACCTCATTCTACCAGCCTTGGCTCGCTTTGTCAAACCTGGCTCCAGGTGTTATACTTCAAGAGGTGCACCGGCCTGCAGATCCGTTGCTGGGCCTGGTTTGTTGATGAAGAAAGCCGCCCAGCGTCACCTGTTTTACGGCGGTGCGGACAAAGGAGTGGAGTGAGCTTAGAACAGATCGAGGTTTCGACCAAGGGCCGCCAAGCCTTCCGTGACATCACCGCCGAGGTGCAGGCCGCCGTCAATCGCAGCGGCGTGCAGGATGGCGTGTGCTTTGTCTTCTGCCCGCACACCACCGCCGGTTTGATGCTGAACGAAAATTGGGATGTATCCGTGCAGCACGACATCGGCGTGGGGCTTAACGCCATCTCCCCACCACGACCCGAGTATCGCCACAGCGAGGGGAACTCGCCCGCGCACCTCAAGTCTTCGCTGGTGGGGGCATCGCAGTGCGTGCTGGTCGCCGGGGGCAAGCTGGTGCTGGGCACCTGGCAGGGTATCTACCTGGCCGAGTTCGATGGGCCGCGGCAGCGTAAGGTGTACGTGAAAGTAATGGCGGGTTGAATAACGGATGTTCGCCAGCCGTGAGGTGAAATACTATGACTGATCGAGATAATGAAGATCTGGGACAGCTAGCAGCAACAATCTACTCATTGCCTAAGGATAGACGGCTGCAGTTGTCAGAGTTGCTGGGAAGTTACGGGGTGGAACCGGCGCAAGCACGACAGCTATCGTTGCTGCCCGAAATTGACGAGGGTGATATGCGGCAAAAAGGACGAGCTACAAAAGGCAAATACCATCCGAATAATAAGCTCAACGACTTGGCCGGCAACGAGTGGGTCTACTTCACCAAGACCGTTCTACGAACATCGTATCCTTCTGAATTAGGGCACGATCTGCGGAAGCAGCATTACGCCAACAAGCCCCCTGCGCTTATGCAGGAAATCATAGAGTTTTTCACCAAGCGCGGCCAAACGGTACTTGATCCTTTCGCCGGGGTGGGGGGAACGCTGCTGGGTGCAAGCCTTTGTGGACGAAAGGCAGTGGGTATTGAACTGGAACGGCGTTGGCTGGACATCTATCGGAAAGTTTGCAGTCAAGAGCACATAGAGCCGCAGGAAACTATCTGTGGCGATTGCCTGGAAGTGATGCCTCGTATGGTTGAGGAGGGACGGTTGTTTGATGCTATTGTCACCGATCCACCCTATAGCCCGGCCTTGGAAAAGACGATGTGCGACGGAAAGTATGGTTGGAGCAGCCGCGAAAGTCCATTTGAATCCTTCTCGTCGTCACCTCGTGATTTCCGCAACTCAGCCACATTCGATGATTTTTATGACCGGATGGAAGAAGTCGGGCGTTGGTTTTTTCGGCTGCTCAAACCCAGGCGGTATGCTGTTGTGATGATCCGCGATTCGTACCAGGATGGCCAGTACATTCCCGTGTCATTCTATGTCGCGGAACGCTTTCGCAAACTGGGTTTTGAGTTCAAGGGTGTGAAAATCTGGTATCAAACCGGTGCCCCTGTGAGGCCCTATGGTTACCCCTATGCGTTTGTTCCCAATATCGTACATCACAACATCCTGGTTTTCAGGAAGCCGAAGGGATAGGGCAATGACCGGAGCGCTCACTCGAACCTGGTTTATGACCACATCGCCTCGCAACCCTGCCAAGGTACGTCAAGAACTTCAACTTCTGTCCCGGTTTGATGGGAAAAACTGGCGGGAGAAGGACGAACAAGGTCAACTGATTCACCAGCTGCAATTCGCCGACTTGCTCGCCGAAAGCGATTTCTTTGAAGGAAGCGTCTCGGAGCGTTATCCTGCCTTTGCTGCGCGTGATCGCTTGCGGGCACCGAAGATGCTTGGGTTTGCCTACGTGGATGGGGATGGCCTTCTTCACATCACGCCTGCCGGCTGGCAATTAATCCACGGGGAGCGTGTGAACGATTTGTTCCTCCGTCAATTGCTCAAATGGCAGCTCCCTTCGTGGCAGCACGGGGGTAGTTCAAGAACCCGCTGGCGGTATGAATCCTTTCTAGCAGCGGGTGTGCAGCCATTTTGTGAGACCCTGAGAGTGGCGCTGGAGTTGGACGGTGTGACGAAGGACGAAATTGCTATCTTCTTGCTACCCTGCTTGAGCCCCGTTGCTTTCAGCCAGGCTATCCCCAGGATCTGTCAGTTCCGGCAAAACCTCAATGCCATTTCAGGAACTCGACCGCGCGAAGAATTCATCCTTCGGGTTTGCGCGGATGAATTGCGCCGCGTCTATGCAAAGGACATTGAAGAAGGCAGGGTGAGCACTCGTGAAACCCCGGCCAGAGAAGGTGAAGAATTGCAACACTTTCTCGACACAAAGAGAAGCAACCTTCTGGATTATGCCGATGCTGCGATGCGCTACTTTCGCTACACGGGCTTATTCACGCAGCGTGGCAGTAGATTGGTGGTATCAAACGTCGCAGACGCACGGCGTATCCTCGACGAGTTGGAACTGCCGCTCCGCACCGACTATGATGATCCCATTGCCTTTTACGATTATCTGGGTGATTCAACCATTCCTCAATTTCCGTGGGAGCAGCCCGCTGAGTTGGTCAGGCGTTTGGCGCGCCTCAGAGACCAACTTGAGCGACTGTCTGCTACTTTGGGAAAGCCGGTGCCGATTGTTCCTGATATTTCTATTGATGAGCAATGTCGGTGGGCAGAAGAGCAACTGAACGCGCTGCGATTGGAGAAACTATGCTCGGATTGGACATCCGAGGAGATCATTCAATCCTATGATGACATCATGCGTCGCCGTGTTCCGGCCCCATCGCTTTTTATGGAGTGGAATACATGGCGTGCTTTTCTTCATTTGAATCGTTACTGCTCACTACAACCTAATTTCTCTCTTGATCTTGAATGGCTGCCTATCTCCCACGCGGGCGGGCGTGAGCCAGATATCGAACTGGTCTATTGTGGTGAATACGCTGTTGCGGTCGAAGTTACCCTTTCGCAAGGGAATCGGCAGTTCGCCACAGAAACCGAGCCTGTCACGAGGCATGTGGAGCGATTTCAAGAGAGAGTCGGTATAGAAACTTTCGGTTTGTTTGTCGCGCCGACGCTCAACGAGAGCACCGCTGATTGGTTTCAGTACAACGCGAGGCGGAAGGATATTGTGGTGATACCGCTGACGTTGGATCAATTCAAAGCCTTGTTGAATGTTTGGTCAGATGACTTTGAACCTGAAAAGTTGTACAACTTGCTGCTGGAAGGATGGCGAGTTTGCCTGGAAGAATATGATGCACCTTCCTGGCTTAGCCGGATACAGCAAATCATCGCTGACGTTATAGGCGCCAATGCAAATTGACCTGGACCAACTGGAGCGCATTCTACCCACGGTGCGCAAGCCCGGCCGCTACGTCGGCGGCGAGTACAACAGCATTGTCAAAGACTGGGATGCCACACCCACGCGGGTCTGCCTGGCCTTTCCCGACGTCTACGACTTAGGCATGTCCAACCTGGGGCTGGCAATCCTCTACGACCTGCTCAATGGGCTGCCGGACGGTTCCGCTGAGCCTGGTCGAAGTGTGCTGGCCGAGCGGGCCTACATGCCGTGGGTGGACATGGTGGCGGCGATGCGGGAGGCGCGCATCCCGCTCTATAGCCTGGAGAGTAAGCGGCCCCTGGCGGATTTTGACGTCGTCGGCTTCAGCCTGCCCTACGAGCAGCTGTACACCAACCTGCTGGAGATGCTCGACCTGGCGGGGTTGCCGGTGCGATCCGAGGGACGGGACGAGCGTCATCCGCTCGTCGTCGCAGGTGGGCATGCCACCTTCAACCCGGAGCCTATGGCGGACTTTGTAGATGCTTTCGTCATCGGCGACGGGGAAGAGGTGGTCGTCGAGTTGGTGCGAGCCTATCAGGAGGTGTGCGGAGAGCCGCGGGACACTCAATTGCGGGCGCTGGCGTGTATTCCTGGCGTCTACGTGCCGCGCTTCTATGACGTGCACTACAGCCCCGATGGCACAATCGGTGCGATTGAACCCAACCTTCCGGAAGCCCGGCTGCCCGTCATCAAGCGGGTTGTCTCCCCTTTGCCTCCGCCACCGACACGTCTCATCGTTCCCACGGTGGATGTGTCCCACAACCGGGCAGCGGTCGAGATCCAGCGCGGCTGTACCCGGGGCTGCCGCTTTTGCCACGCCGGGATGGTCGTGCGGCCGGTGCGGGAGCGGCCAGTGGAGGAAGTGTTGCAGGCGATTGAGGCCATCCTGCCCCAGACCGGCTTCGAGGAGATCGGGCTGCTATCGCTCTCGTCGTCCGACTACTCCGGCATCGGGCGGCTGGTGCAGGCCATCGGCGAGCGGTTTGGCGGCGCGCATCTCTCCATCTCGCTGCCCGCGCTGCGAGCCGACAGCTTCTCGGTGAGGCTGGCGGAGGCAATCGCGCGGGGACGGCACACCGGGTTCACCTTTGCGCCGGAAGCGGCCACCGAGCGGCTCTGTGCCGTCATCAACAAACCCATCTTCACTGACCAGATGCTCGACGTGGCGCGGGAGGTGTTCGAGCGCGGCTGGCGTACGATCAAATTGTATTTTATGATTGGGCTGCCGGGGGAGCGGATGGAGGATGTCCGGGCCATCGCCGACCTGGCGCTGGCGGTGCGGGCGGCCGGACGAAAGGTGCACGGGCGACGAGCGCAGGTCAACGTCAGCGTGAACACCTTTGTGCCCAAGCCGCACACGCCCTTTCAGTGGGCCCCGTTGGAGCCTGCCGACTCCACCCGTGAGAAGCAGGCGCTCCTGCGACGCGAGTTGCGCAGGCGAGGGCTGAAGCTAAGCTACGGCGACCCCGAAGCGACGCTGCTGGAGGCTGTGCTGGCCCGGGGCGACCGGAGACTGGGAAGGGTTGTGCAGCGGGCCTGGGAATTGGGGGCCCGCTTCGACGCCTGGGATGAGCAGCGAGACCTGGGAGCCTGGATGCGAGCTTTTGTGGAGGCTGGCTTTGATCCCGATTTCTATGCCCGACGCGAGCGCCCGCCCGAGGAGACATTCCCCTGGGAAGTCGTCGGCACAGGGGTACGCGAGGAGTTCTTGCTGCAGGAGTACCGACGCAGTCGGCGCGGAGATATGCTGGCCGACTGTCGGACGCAATGTCACGGCTGCGGTATACTCGGCACGTATGGCGACGCCTGGTCAGAAGAATGGCGTTGCCCTAAGCCCACGCAACACGCAACATGTAACACGTAATGCGTATTGCGTATTGCGTAATAACCTGAATGAGGAGAAACCGACAATGACAGATTCGCGGATAGAGAAACTGGCCGACGTGCTGGTTAACTACTCGGTGGCAGTACAGCCGGGTGACAAGGTGGTCGTGCGAGGAAGCACTCTGTCTGAACCGTTGCTCAAGGCGGTCTACGCCAACGTGCTCCAGGCAGGGGGGCATCCGCTGATGATGGTCGCCCTGCCCGGCATGGAGGAGCTGTTTTTCCGTTACGCTTCAGATGAGCAGTTGCAACACGTGCCTGAGCCGATCAAGTTGATCACAGAAACCTATGACGTCAGTATCGGAATCAGGGGCGCGGAGAATACCAAAGCACTGAGCAGTGTGGACCCGGCCAAGATGGTGCTACGCAACCAGGCCCAGACGGAGCTGATGAAGACTTACATGCAGCGTTCCGCTTCGGGGGAGCTTCGCTGGGTCAGCACGCTGTTCCCCACCAACGCCTATGCTCAAGATGCCGAGATGAACCTGAGCGAGTACGAGGACTTTGTCTACGGTGCTTGCCTGCCGGATATGGATGACCCGGTGGGCTACTGGTACCGTTTCTCGGCCTGGCAGCGGAAGATCGTGGACTGGCTCAAGGGCAAGGAACGGGTGCGCGTCATCGGGCCGGAGACCGATTTGCGGTTGAGCATCGCCGGGCGCACCTTTATCAACAGCGACGGCAAGCACAATATGCCCAGCGGCGAGGTCTTCACCGGGCCGGTGGAGGATAGCGTGGAGGGCCACGTCCACTTCTCGTACCCGGCCATCCGCCAGGGACGGGAAGTAACGGGCATCCGGCTCTGGTTCGAGGGCGGCAGGGTGGTGAAGGCAACCGCCAAGAAGAACGAGGACTTCCTGCTCAAGACCATTGACACTGACGAAGGCTCACGGTACGTGGGGGAGTTTGCCATCGGCACCAACGCTGGGATAACCCGTTTCACGCGTCAGATTCTGTTCGATGAGAAAATCAGCGGCAGTTTCCACATGGCACTAGGCGCGGGCTATCCCGAGACGGGGAGCGAGAACGAGTCGGCGATCCACTGGGACATGATCTGCGACCTGCGCGATGGGGGGGAGATTTGGGTGGATGATGAACTGCTGTACAAGAACGGTGAGTTTGTGATTGACTTTTGAATGGCGCCGGACACGCAACACGCAATACGCTTGACACGCGAGGCGTGTTGCGTGCTGTGTGTTCTGTACTACATATGAGACTGCGTGTCACGTTTTCCAAGAACGGGCCGCTGGCCTATACGTCGCACCTGGACCTGGCGCGGGCCTGGGAGCGGAGTTTGCGCCGGGCCGGGGTGGGCCTGGCCTACTCCGGCGGCTTCAACCCGCGGCCCAAACTGCAACTGGCGGCTGCCTTGCCGCTGGGACATACCGGCGAGGCGGAGTTGCTGGACGTCTGGCTGGAGAGGCCGATGCCCATGGAGGAATTCTCCAGGGTGCTGGTGCCGGTGCTGCCCGATGGGCTGACGATCAGCCAGGTATGCCAGGTGAGGCTGAGTGAGCCGGCGCTGCAGGCGCAGGTGAAGGCGGCCGAGTACCGCGTGAGCGTAGAGTGGGACGAAACCGCCCCTCAGGTCGCGGCGCGCATAGAGCAGTTGCTGGCGGCGACCGAGTTGCCGCGCGAGCGGCGCGGCAAGCGGTACGATCTGCGTCCGCTGGTCGAGCGGGCGTGGTTGGAAGAGGCAACGTCCGGGAGCGAGGTCGTGCTGGGGATGCAACTGGCCGCCCGCCCCGGCGCCACCGCCCGCCCCGAGGCGGTGCTGAAAGCGCTGGGGATGGGGGAGGCGTTCGCCCGTTACCACCGGCGGCGTCTGATCCTCAAGACCTTGAAGATCTGAGAGCTTGTTTGAAAAATCAACTTGAGGTGACCGGCACTTGAATCGGCCTGGAGAGAGACCGCCCGGGTCTCGGAAGCCGTGTCGTTCACACCAGAACGGCGTAATCCAAAGTGCCGGTCACCTCCAATGCTCACTTGACGGATGGGGAGAAATCGCGTATAATTGCTAATGCGAAACATTCTCAATAAGTGAGTAAAAGATGGGCGAAACAGGGGATCATTTGCAAGACACATTCAGGGCGGCGGGCCGGCGCTTGACTTCTCAGCGCCGGTTGATTCTGGAGGTGCTGCGAGAGAGCGATGAGCATCTGGACGCCGAGGCGCTTTACGACTGGGTCAAGCGTTGCGACCCCGAGATCAGCCTGGCGACGGTCTACCGCACGCTGGCTGTGCTCAAGGAGATGGGGTTGGTGGAGGAGCACCGCCTGGGTGAAGAGCATGGTCACTATGAGGCGGTGCGAGATGAACCGCACTATCACTTCACTTGCCTGGGCTGTGGCAAGGTGATCGAGTTCGACACGCCCCTGGCGGCGCAGATACGCCAGGAACTAGGCGAGCAGGAGGGCGTGTGTATCACCAGTACCCATCTGCATCTGAGCGGTTACTGTGCCCAGTGTAAAGACAAAGTGGGAGGACAAAGCAACAATGAGAAGTAGGTCGAGGAAGTGCTGGGCAGCCAAGTCGCCCACATCAAACAACGAGATTGTGCCCCTCAGCGACCTGCGTCCCGGCGAACAGGGTGTGGTGGTCGAACTGTCCGGCGGCCGCGGGCTGCTGGGCCGGATGACGGCACTGGGCTTCACACCTGGCGCCGAGGTGACGATGGTGCAGAACTTTGGCCGGGGGCCTTTGATCGCCCGGGTGCGGGATGCCCGCATCGCTCTGGGACGCGGCGAGGCCGGCCGTCTCTACGTCTGCAGGGGGCAGGGATGACTACTTGTCACGCCGGTTCTGTCCGAGATGCCACCGCCGTGGAACCGAACGCGGCGGGGAGACCCATCCTGGTGGCGCTGGCCGGGCAGCCCAATGTGGGCAAGTCCACTATCTTTAACCTGCTCACCGGCCTCAACCAGCACGTGGGGAACTGGCCCGGCAAGACGGTCGAGCGGAAGGAGGGCACGTTCACTTTCAATGGGATGACCTATCGGCTGGTAGACCTGCCCGGCACGTACAGCCTGACCGCTAACTCGGCCGAAGAGGTCATCGCCCGGGAGTTCATCATCCGGGAACGACCGGACGTGGTGGTGGCGTTGGTGGACGCAGCGATTCTGGAGCGCAGTCTCTACCTGGTGGCGGAACTCCTTTCCCTGCCCGCGCCAGTCATCGTGGCGCTGAATATGATGGACGTGGCTCAGCAGGAGGGGTTTCGCATCGAGCCAGAGGTGCTGGAAGCAGCATTGGGCGTCAAGGTAGTACCTATGGTCGCGTCCAGGAACGTTGGAGTGCACGAATTGTTGGAAGATATTGACGCAGTGGCGCGTGACAGTCACGTCTATGCGCCCAAGCGGCCCGAGATTCGCGCCGACCACCGGGAGGTGTTGGACGAGATCGAGAGGCTGATTGACGGGTGCGTGCCAGCGCCCTATCCGCAGGACTGGGTGGTGCTCAAGTTGCTGGAGGGGGACCGTGGGGTCACGGAGATGATACAGGGCTGCATGTCGAGCGAGCAGTGGGAGGCGGTTCACGACGTGCTGCGAGCCCACGACGACGCGCTGATCGCCGTGGCCAGCGGGCGGTATGAGTGGATCGGGCGCATGATTCGCGCCGCCGTGACTCGCCCCAAGACCGGCCAGATCGGCCTGACGGAGCGGCTGGACCGCTGGGCCACCCATCCCTTCTGGGGCCTCCTGATCCTGGCGGGCATCCTGGGTCTGATCTTCTGGCTCACCTATGCGGTGGGCACGCCGCTGCAGGATTTGCTGGACATCTACATGGTAGAAGGGCTGAGAAGTCTGGCGCGTTCGTGGCTGGCCGGAGCTCCGCCCTGGCTCGCAAACTTGATGGCAGATGGAGTTATCGGTGGCGTGGGGTCAGTGCTTACCTTCTTGCCCATCCTGGTCATCTTCTTCGCCGTGATGGGCACGCTGGAGGACATGGGCTACATGGCCCGGGCAGCCTATGTGATGGATGGCTTTATGCACCTGATGGGACTACACGGCAAGTCCTTCCTGCCGTTATTTCTGGGTTTCGGCTGCAACGTGCCGGCAGTGCTGGGCACCCGCGTGATCGAATCCCGGCGCGCGCGGCTGCTGACCATCTTCCTGGCCCCGCTGATCCCCTGCACGGCCCGCATGGCGGTGGTGGCTTTCCTGGCTCCGGCTTTCTTCGGTGCGGCGGCCACGTTGGTCTCGTGGGGGCTGATTCTCCTGGCGTTGGCGGTGCTGGCCCTCTCTGGAGTGCTGATCAATAAGACCATCTTCCGGGGACGGCGGGCGGCGTTCATCATGGAACTGCCGCTCTACCACGTCCCTAACGGGCGTACCATCGGGATGCTGGTGTGGCAGCGTAGCCTGGCCTTCCTCAAGAAGGCGGGCACGCTGATCCTGGTGGTCTCGATGGTGGTGTGGGCTCTCTCAATGCTGCCAGGCGGGGAGATCGAGACCAGTTTCCTGGCCCGGATCGGCCGTCTGTTGGAGCCGGTGGGCCGGTTGCTGGGCTTCGACTGGCGGCTGACGGTGGCATTGCTGGCCAGTTTCATCGCCAAGGAGAACTCTATCGCCACGTTGGGCGTCCTATTTGGGACTGGCGAGGGGGCCGGGTTGGCGGCGACACTGGCGGCTATCTTCCCCGTCTCTACGGCGCTGGCTTTTTTGGTGGTGCAGATGCTTTTCGTTCCTTGCGTGGCGACGGTCGCCGTTGTCCGGCAGGAGACCGGATCGTGGCGCCGGACGCTCCTCAATCTGGGGTTCTTGTTGCTCGTGTCGTGGGCGGCGGGGATGGCGGTCTTCTGGCTGGCGGGGCTGGCCGGACTGTGAGGGAGGCAGAAAGACAAAAGTGATGTTGAATCGGCTGCTTGAATTGCTGCGGGCGGGGGGCACGCACCGCGTGGCCGACCTGGCCCGCGAGTTGGAGACGACGCCCGCGCTGGTCGAGATGATGTTGGAGGACCTGGCCCGGATGGGGTATTTGAAGCTGGTGGGAGGAGAGTGCGGAGAGACGTGCGGGGCGTGCCCCATGGCCGGGCTGTGCGCCGCCAGGGATGGCGGGCGTGTGTGGGCGCTGACTTAGGTGCCTTAGCCTAGATTTCGCACTCCGCTAGCAGCTAAATCAGGCCAGTCGTCCTGAG
>JBHIET010000092.1:0-12071 GCA_046760785.1 Anaerolineae bacterium
GAGCACCTTCGAGACTTCCGCAGTCTGGCAGTTTGAATTGCGAAAGGCTCTCCAACTTATCAATTGCTTTTATCTTCCCACCGTCCGGGGTGATCGGGGCCCCGGGGCCGAGGCTCTCCGGCGGTGCCCTCGGTGCAAGGACATCGCCGCGAACGATGCGGCGTAACCCCCTCTGGCCTTGCTCAGGGCCAACTGTAAGGGACTATCGTCGAAGGGGAAAGGGAGCCGGTGTTGCCTCTAACAGGGCAGCGAAGCATACCTATGAAGGAGGCCGTCGTCGGGACGAGGTGGGGGGATCAGGCCGAGTGCACCGCGCCGGCCTGCGTGGGGGTGACAGGATTCGACCGGGGGCTTCGTCGCGAGCTGAGCCGAGCGACCAAGGGTGTTGCGAGAGGGATAGAGCCTAGACTGAAGACCCTCGATGACCAGCATTGCAACCTCCGGGACCGGGGTTCGATTCCCCGCACCTCCACCTCGTATCTCCTCAGCAATTTGGGGCAGGGGCCAGGTCTTGCGCCCTTCGGGCTGAGCCTCGGGACGAAGCCTGCCCACGCTGTGTACAGGCCCGCTTTGCACGTCGGAAACATCAGCAGCGGTATCCGGTTCACCGGCCAGGGGATATCCCGGGTAGTGGTGCACGAAGTAGGTGTACAGGTCCTGCGCGTCGTCCAACGTCTCAGGTGCCAGCGTGCACTCCGGTGGCCAGGCGATGAAGGAGCGTATCTGGGGTCCCCCCAGTCCTCCGTGCGTGGCCACCTGCTCCTCGAAAGTCACGACCTGACCATCCGGCCCTACGGCCCCCAGCACGATCAGATCGCCGGAGTGAGGGAAGTGGGCCAGGCGGTGAAGTTGAGCGGCCGCGTAGGTTGTATCGCCGAATGGCTCTAACGGGTGCGGCCATTTCGCCAACTCGCGCGCACTCCCGGTGACCAGCATACCTCCCTGATGCCCCAACACCACTGTCCTCTCTCCCGCCCGTCCGACGAGAGCCCCGATGCCAGGGTTGGCGAGCAGACTGTCCAGCAACTGGGGATACAGGAGTATCACTTCGATCAGATCGAGCGGGCGAGGACTGACGTTGAAATAAACGTGGGTCAGCGGGCCGGAGGCGCTCACCACGACGTCCTGTTGCCGCTCCAGGTCGTAATCCAACTCCTGACCGGCCAGCACGTGCCGATCCACGTAACGTCGGGCAGCGGCGAGCACCCGGCGCAGGCGAGGCGAAAAGCGATGTTCCAGGCCCTGTAGCTCCTCCAACAGGTAACGCGTCTTTTCCGTCGAGTGCACGTGAGCGCCCGCCTGTTCATCCACAGAAAGCCCTGCTCCGATGTGCGCGACGATGTACTGTCCCAAACTGACCCCACTGTGCCAACTGAAAGGTACCGAGGGTGAGTTTCCATGATCGGAGAGTACGTAAAGGTCATACTCCCGCCGCCGATAGCGAGCACGCATACGGTTGATCTGGTGGATACGTTTGTCCACGCCCCGGAGAACGCGGAAAGCCGCCCGGTGGTCCGGCCCCAGCTTGTGAGCGACCTCGTCGTAACTGTTGTAGTTGGCGTAAATAGCCGGTACGCAGCGGTAAATGTCCAGCATCACGCCAAAGGTCTGCACCTCAGTAAAGAACGCATCGCCGACCGCGTGTAAAAGGGGGGAAAGCACATCGAAGGGATTCAGGACGCTGGGACGCACCAGGGCAACCAGACGGCGGCCCAATCCGGCCAGATAACTCACGCTGATCAATCCCAGCAGACGCAACACGCGAAATGGGCTGAACAGGAACAGAAGAAACAGCCCCACCCCACGCGCGCTTTCAAAAAAGCGGTGGGGACTGAGTGTGCTGAGGGTGAAAAGCGCCAGGTCTGCGTCCCCATCGAATATGCTCACGTAACAGGAGCCGCCTCGCAGGATACCTGGGCGCCCTCGGCTGATGCGAGCACGCACGGTCTGAATCTGATCAGGTCGCTTAGACATCATTCCCGCTCCTCGTTCCTTTTCATACCAACGAAAGCCAGGAATGTCGAAGCGGTTCCCAAACATGATGCCGGCCTGGGCAGCCGGCGTCGTGCTGGGAAGCCCGCAGCGCCAGGGAGCCATAACCAGGCGACGCTCGGCCAATAACCGGCTCAGATAGGGCATGTAGCCAGCAGCAACCGCTTGCATCAGGTGGTCAAATGAAAGCCCGTCAATCTGGATGATGATGAACCCACGCCGTCGATCCAGAGTGGTGCCAGGCCGGCCCAGGCGTCTGGCCATCGCGCCGTACTTGCGCGTATAGTAGACGTTGGCGAGCACGCCGGCGAGATCAAGGACACGTTGCGCAAACCAAGTGGACATCGTTGCACCAATGGGGCCAGGCAGTGCCGATGGGGACAGCACCACACGAACATATAGCGCCCAGCCTCCTCACGCTTCGCGGACGCAACACGGGCTGATATTGGCTGTGTGACGCCCTCAAGGAGCCCTGAGCAGGATGATAGCCAGCACGATAACAGCGACGACGGCGAACTCCACTAGGATTGACGCTCTCAGACGCCCCAGCAGATGCTGGTGAGCTACGTTGACAGTGACATAGAAGATGAGCAGCAGGAACAGCCCACCAGCCCAGGGACTGATTTGCCAATAGTTCAGTGCCCAGGTGCTCTCGCCAACAATGAGGCCGACCGTGCCAGCGAACGGAAGTACACGTCGCAGCGGCACGTCTGCCGCACTTAACAGGTCAAGCGCCATCAGCGCGGCTGTGAGCAGTGTCAGAGTAGCCGTCACCAGACTGCGCGTGCGTGTGTGATAGATGATGGTGAAAAGGATGAAGGCCAGCAAGTAGGCTAACATATTGAGGGCAAGCCGGGCCAGGGGATAGTTAGGGGCAGCAGGAGAGATGGCATTGTACTCGGCGGAGACAGCCAGGCCGATGGCAACACCAACCAGTAGCAGACTCCCAATCCACATGGGCCAAGTCGGTGCGCCTGCCAACAAATAAGCGGAGAGTCCAGCCAACACGCCAGGCAGAATCCAGGAGATGTAGATCGGCCGTCCGAGATGCCTTCCCAGATGCGGGTGGCCCTGTAAGATGAGATTGGTGCCGGTGCAAACCAGGCCTACCATCAGCGTGATCAACAGCCACGTCCCGGTGATGTGGATCTCCAGAGGTGACCCCAGAGGATGTAGTTGCCACGCGCGCTCGGGCAATTCAATGAAGCGAAAGAACACGCCGCCCAACAGAAGTACAGCCACCAGCACACTCAGACGATTGCGGTCCAGGGGTTTGACGCTTTCTTCCATTGGAGGTGCATTGTACCGTTGGGGGCGCGATTTGTCAACTCGACGTGACTGGTGAGGGACACGTCAATTTGATCCAAACCCTCTTCGACCCGTCATTCTGAGGAGCGCGACGACGAAGAATCCCCTCAATCTGCTGCGAAATCCCACGTGGTATGCCACTTGCAACGCAGCGGATAATAAGATACAATGGAATTATATCGGGGGGCGACGTGTTCTTGCCTGAGCCAAGAACGCAGACCCGGTTCCACATCAGCTAAGGAAAGGAGAACGATGAGCCAAATACTTTCGGGCAAGGGAGTGTGGGCAGTGGAAGCCGAACACGTGGCGCAAGCAGTCCAGCAGGCACCGCTGATGAGCGTCACCCACATCCTGGCCAAGGTGGGCGATACGCCCATGTTCGACGACGGCGTGCGGAGGACGGTGTACTACAACCACGCTGCGTCCGCGTGCCAACAGATCTCGGCCGCCGGCCTGGTGCCCATGGCCTGGATCTTCATGCGCCTGCTGTACCCGGAGGAGGAGGCCCAACTCATCCTGCGAGCCTTCGCCGATGGCTACCAGGGCGTGATCCTGAACGTCGAAGACCCGTGCCATGGCATGCACGATGCGGCCCAGCAGTTGGTGGACCACGCACTCACGCACGGGGTGGACCCACACCGGGTCTACAACTGCTCGTTCCCCAACATTAGCGACCACAGCGGCCTGCCCTACGAGACGCTGAACGCGCTCTGCCAGGGCGGGCTGATGCCGATGGCCTACGCTATCTTCTACTTCTCCGACACCGAGGTGGCCCCGGCCGTCCAGGCGCAGACAGTCATTGACGACTGGACCTACGCGCAGTACGAGAGCTTCTACGGCGCTCTGAGCTTCAAGCCGCCGATGTACCCCGTCCTGGGCCCCTTCCACGAGCAGCCTGAGTTGCGGCTGCTGACGCCGGCCGAGTTCCAGCCCTGGCTCGACCGGCTGGCGGCCCACGAGCCGACCTTTTTCAGCCTCTACGCCATCCACACCATTGACCCCAGCCTGTACCCGATGATCCGGGACTTCCAACTCAGCGAGGTCGGTGGCGAGGTCCCGGTGATCATACAGGAGCCAAGGCCGAGAAATCCCGAGCATTACGGCATCAACCTCGCCCCCGATCCCCCCTCCCAGGATCCGAGCCACTGGCCCCGCCACCCGCATCGGTTGCCCACCGCTGAGGAGTTGGAGGGCGTGGGCTGGGTGCGCTTCGTGTTCAAAGATAGCGCGGTGCCGGACCTGACGTTGGAGGAATCGTTCGCCCACTACGGCGATATCGTGGATACCTACCGGGCCACCGGTATCAAGACGCTGCTGATCCTCAACTGGGAGTCCTTCTGGGGGCACGGCCCCTGGGACCACGGCGACTGGCCCAGGTACACGCGGGACTTCACCGACTACGTGCGGGGAGTCGCGCAGCGCTTCAGAGGCCGGGTGGCCGCCTATCAGATCTGGAACGAGGGCGACAACCCGCACGGCCTGAGCACCTCCATCTTCGTGAGGCCGGAGAGCTATGCCCCCATCCTACTCCAGGCGGGGCGGGCGATCAAGGAGGTGGATGACGAGGCGCTGGTGGTATTCGGTGGTGTGTGCAGAGGTGCACAAGACAACGTAGACTATATCCAGGCGACCCGCGCGGCGATGGAAGCGTGGCCCGTAGACGCGGTGGGGATGCACCCCTATGGGCAATACCCCAGAGATATGCAGGAGTTTCCCCACCTCACCAAATTCGGCGAACTACACAACTACCTGAGCGTGGCCACGCAAGGACTGCCGGAAATCCCGATATGGATCACCGAGATCGGGGTGCCGATAGAGGACCCGAGCCTGGCAGACGACAGCAGCCACCACTGGGAGGAGATCGCCGAGTACCTGAGAGCGGTTTACGCCGAGGTGGAGCAGCACTTCCAGGAGCAGGTGCCAGTGGTGTTCTGGTTCGGCTGGTCTAACAAGATGAAGGGTTCGGGTATCGTGGATACACACGACAACCCCAAAGAGCCGATCTACAATGCGTTCTTCGAGACGATACGCGGCGTAGTCTGAAGGTCTGTGCGAAAACGATTCTAATAGAGCAGGCACCCGTCGGTCCCTGGTTTCTCGATGGCCCAGGCGGCGATCACCGCCGCGCCCACGCTGATCAGGCCCGCGGCGACGAAGATGGAGCGGATGCCCACCGCCTGGGCCACGGCCCCAGCCACACCCATGGAGATCAGTTGAGCCACCGTCTGTGCTGTGTTCATCGTGCCAGAAACCCGGCCCATCGCTTCCACCGGCACCACCGTCTGCATCAACGCCGATAGCGCGGACTCGAGAGGAGTCAGGAACACCCCCAGGATCACCAGGTAGGTGGGTGCCAGTCCCAGGCCCGCCAGCATCCCGCCCAACGCCCCCAGCCCCACCACGATCAGCCACTTCTGCCGCAACTTGGCCGCCAGGCCCCCCAGCAGCACCCCACCGGCCACCATGCCGGCTGCCTGAGCCGTGTCCACCAGCCCCACCTCCGCCGCGTTCTTGCCGAACTCGGAGAGCATATAGGGCAGAAATAGCGCGTTGATGGCCCCTAGCCCCAGATCGTTACCGCCAGCGTCAACACGATGCCGGACACGGTCCGGTTGCGCAGGATGATGCGCAACCCCTCCAGAAACTCGCTCACCAGTTGCCGCAAGCCAGACTCCAGGTCCGGTTCACGCGCGAGGGACGGCACCCGCATGGTGGCGATCAGGCTGGCGGAGGTGAAGAAGGTGAGGGCGTCTATCACCACCGCCATCATCGCGCCGAAGTCCACCCGCTGCACCAGGGCCAGTTCCGGCAGATGGGCGGCCAGCAGTGGCCCCAGCCCCTTCTCCGGGTCCACCACCAGTCCCGCCACACCTGGTCCCAGGAGGATCGTCACGCTGTAGACCGTCTACATCATCGTGTTGGCCAATAGCAGCGACTCCACCGGCAGGATGGACTTCATCACCGAGCTGCGGGCCGGGAGAAAGAAGACGGACAGAGTGCTGGTGCAGAAGGCGATCACGTAGAGCAGCCAGACCTGCTGGGTCAGGATCGCCGGGATGAAGAGTAGGGTGAGTACGCCGCGCAGCCCGTCGGCGGTCACCATCAGACAGCGGCGGTCCAACCGGTCAACGTAGACCCCGGCGATGATGAAGACGAGGCGCGGAATGGTCATGGTGACCACAACGCCCGCAGTGGCTGCCTCCGATTCAGTGACGTGGTAGATCACCCACATCAATGCCAGCCAACTAAAGTAATCGCCGAACCAGGAGATGGTCTGGGCCACCCAAAGGGAGCGGAAATCCCGACGGCGCAGCAGTGATAGCCCGCTGGCCTTCTAGGTTGGCTGGGGTTCCGTTGAGGGATCGGACATAGCACCCTCTGACGAAAGGTCTTATGTGCGTGATTTGTCCCGCAACTACCGAAGGATTTGCGTCATGATGTATTGATCAGAGGTTCCGCCACGCGGGCAGCAAACCACGGGCCATCCCGCCGATGCCCGGTCGCTTGCAAAAACTACTGCATTCTAGCAGAGACCTCTGGCTCTGTCAAGGTGGTCTCAAACGATCGCCCACATCTCATCACGGAGGTGCTCAGGATAGAAGTCGCTCAACCACAGGTTGCCAATATCACTTTATAGCTCTGTTGAGCGCTCCAGGTGAGCATCGCATAAATGCTTGCCAGGGAGACCCAAAAAATGTATACTAGGACACACACCGGCTCTTCCAGGCCGGTGCGGCTGTAGCCCGGGCAGTAACGTCTCAAGGAGAGCGAACCAGTTGGATAAGGACTGAAACCTATGAAGCGTGAAGTGCTACTAGGAAACGGAGCCGTCGCCCGGGGGATCGTTGAGAGTGGCTGTCGCCTCTTTAGCGCCTACCCGGGTACCCCCAGTTCTGAGATTCTGTCGGAGGTAGCCCGCTTCAAGGCGGCCGAGGGGGCCGACCTGTGGGTGGAATGGGCAACCAACGAAAAGGCGGCGCTGGAGATGGCGTTGGCGGCCAGTTACACCGGCGTGCGGGCGGCCGCGGCCATGAAGCAGGTGGGGCTCAACGTCGCCTCCGACCCACTGATAAGCACGGCCTACACCGGCGTCGCTGGGGGTCTGGTGGTCGTCGTGGCCGACGATCCCGGCCCCCACTCCTCGCAGACTGAGCAAGATACGCGCCTCTTTGCCCTGGTGGCCAAACTGCCGGTCCTCGATCCCTCTACCCCGCGCGAAGCTAAGGCGATGGTCGAAGAGGCGTTCCGCCTGTCGGAGGCACACCGGCTGCCGGTGATCGTGCGCATGACCACCCGCGTCTGCCACGCCAGCCAGAGCATCCCCCTGAGCGAGATCCCGGCCTTTAATAGGCAGGCACGCTTTCACAAGGACCCCCAACGGTGGGCAGCGACTCCTCGCTTCCGCTACGTTCTGCATCAGGAGCTGAACGAGAAGCTGACAGCGGTGCGCGAATCCTTCGAGCGCTCACCACTGAATTTTGTGATCGGTGCTCCCCACCCCACCCCACCCCGCAAGCGGGGGGAGAAAAGAGGGCGGTTGGGCATCATCGCTGGCGGCGTCTGTTACACCGCCGTGCGTGAGTTGCTGGCCGAGACGGGGCTAGATGAACAAATCTCACTTCTCAAGATTGGCACGCCTCACCCCTTACCGCTGAGACTGGCAGGAGACTTCGTTGATAAGCACGAGTGGACGCTGGTGCTGGAGGAGCCCGATGCCGCCATCGAGCTACAATTGCCTGACCCTTCGACATGCTCAGGGCATCGCCAGGGCCGGGTGATGGGTCGGCTGGACGACACGGTCCCCTCGGCTGGCGAATTGACGCCCGAGATTGTCTACCGGGTGCTGACCAACGTGCTAGGCCAGTTGGAGATCGCCGATCTGCCACCCCTGACCGACCCCCGGCTGGACGAATTGGTGGATGGGTTGGACCTGCCCATCCGCAAACCCCGTCTCTGCCCCGGCTGCCCCCATCGCTCCAGCTT
The DNA here is from genome assembly GCA_046760785.1 of Anaerolineae bacterium. GTDB lineage: Bacteria > Chloroflexota > Anaerolineae > B4-G1 > B4-G1 > JBHIET01. Next base: position 8,284 of record JBHIET010000092.1, read on the forward strand.
CTTCGCCCTCAGACAGGTTTTTGGCCCGCGCGCCATCTACCCCAGCGACATCGGCTGCTACACGTTGGGGCTCAACCAACGAGCGGTAGACACGTGCCTGGATATGGGCGCGGCGGTCAACATGTCCAGCGGCTTTTACCACGCCTTACAGCAGACCGGAGAGCCGCCGACCATCGCGGCCACTATCGGCGACTCGACTTTTATCCACGCCGGGCTGCCGGCATTAGTCAACGCCGTCTACACCCGGGCCCGCTTCGTGCTGGTTATCCTGGACAACGAGACGACCGCCATGACTGGCTTCCAGCCGACGGCAGCCACCGGCTATTTGAGCGACGGCAGCCAGGGGGAGCGTGTGCCGTTGCCGGAACTGGTGCGGGGTTGTGGCGTGCGCTTTGTGCGCGTCGTTGATCCCTACGACCAGGAGGCCACCCGGGCGGCGCTCGAGGCAGCGCGAGACTTCGCCGCGACCGAGGAGGGCGGTGTGGCGGTCGTCATCGCCAAACGCACCTGCGCCTTGCGAGATCCAGAGCCGGTGAGAGTGGGGCGCCCCACCATCGCCGACGAGTGCGACGGCTGCCGCTACTGCCTGATCAACTTTGAATGTCCCGCCATGCTATGTGATGAAGCCAACGAGCGCGTGGTCATTGATGAGCGGCTGTGCGTCGAGTGTGGCCAATGTGTGTATGCCTGTCATAAAGGGTTCATCACTGTATAGTTGGGCTACTGAATCGTGTTGCATATTCCGTATTTCGTAAGAATACGCAACACGCAATGCGGGATACGAGGGAACATGGGAGATTTTGAAAAAAACGACACCTATTCGGTAGACTTGAAGCTGGTCCTGGCAGGGGTAGGGGGACAGGGAGTGCTATTTGCCACCAGGCTGCTGTCGGAGACGGCGCAGGCACTGGGGATGGACTTTATCAGTTCAGAGATACACGGCATGAGCCAGCGGGGCGGCTCGGTCGTCTCCCACCTCAAGATCGGCCCCTACGAAAGCCCGCTGGTGTGCCGTGGCAGCGCCGACGCGCTGCTGGCCTTCACCCTGGACGAGGGCTATCGGAATCTGAGTTTCCTGCGCCCCGGCGGCGACTGGGTGGTCACCTGCCCCGAGCTGGAGGCACTGGACGGCAGGATACGGGCGTACCTGGCCGAGCGAGGTGTGAGGCTCCACTCCCTTGACGCCGATGGCCTGGCGCAGGAGTCGCCCCGAGTGGCCAACGTAGCCCTGGTCGGCTTTGCGACCGGCCGTGGGGTGCTCCCCCTGCCCGCCACGTCGCTGAAGGTCACTCTCGAAACTATCAGCCCGGAACGGTTTCGTGCGCTCAACCTGGAAGCGTTCCAACGCGGGATAGAGGCAGGAGGAGCGAGGAAACAATGACCTGGAAGGAGAGCCATGGACAATCAGCAGACAAACGATCAACAGCGCCAGTCGGTGGAATTCCTACGCACTGAATATCAATATCTCGGAGAGTGCTTCTGGCGGAATGAGGAGACCGGCGAGAGGCGGGTAAACTTCTTGATCACATTGGTGACAGCCGTGACAGCAGGCTTGGTCACTCTGGCTACCAGCAAGGAGGGTGATTTCTTGCAGGAAGGCGATGTCTACCTGATAACTGTCTGTGCGCTCCTGGCACTGCTGTTGATTGGCCTCGTTACGCTGTTGCGGATGATCCGCCGCAATAAGACTACCGATAGGTACAAACGAGCGATGAACATGATACGAGGTCACTTTCGAGATGGCGGGCTTCAGGACTACTATCCCTTCGGTAGAGATGAAGAGGGCAAAGACAAAGTTGGAACTCGCCAACAAGGAACGGGAGGTCTCGTGGATTTGGTCTCACTCATCAATAGCCTCATTGCGGCGGCGCTTTGTGCTCTGCTAAGCCGTTCCTACTCACAGTTGATCATGGTTACCGCCCTTTCCGGTTTCGCCGGTTTCGCGGTGGCTAGCATCATTCAGTTCAGGTATGTAAAGCGTCGTTATGAGGCTAAGGACGAATGACATCCAATTCTCGAGTCCCTCGTGAGAGTGAGGCAGCCCTGATCATCCGGTCAGAGAACCCACGGGCGGTTGCAAGGCAAGTCGCTGGTCTGACCTCGATTGCAGGCTACCGATTGCTGCCTCGCGGCTCAATGGCGATTCACGACGTTTACTTCGACACGCTTAACCACGCGTTGCAGACCCAGGAGTTGGCTTTGCGGGTTAGAGAAATTGGCGCAGCGCACTGGATCACTCTAAAAGGGCAGTCTCAACCGAGCAGTTGGGGTGGCGTGAATCGGCTCGAAATCGAAGTGCCGTGGTCTCAAAATGCCCTGACCAGGGTTGTCAAAGAACTCGTGGGCAGAGGAATCAAAATGCCACAGCAGCGCCAGGATTTCGATCGTACCCAGCCCCTGGAAGTTATGACGAGTTTAGGGTTGGAAGTCATTCAGGAGCGCGAGACCCACAGACAAGCCAGGGACATTGTCTCTGCGGGCGAAGAAAGCAGATTACTCGCTGAACTGGCGATTGATTCTGTGGTCTATCGTTTCGGCGATCAGCAGATCCACCACCACGAGGTGGAGATCGAGGTGAAGGCGGAAGGCGTCTTTGCGGCGATAGACACCGTGATTGAGACCCTGGTCACGATCTGTGGACCGGCGCTCCGCAGATGGGATCACAGCAAGCTGACTACCGGCAAAGCTATTGAAAAAATGCTGGGTGAAGGAGCCCTGCAAGGGTTGCTCGATGCCAACAGCAACCTGAAACCCGCTGCCTACGACAGAATAGACGACTATCTCAAGCACAGCGGTATCTGAGTTCGGCCGGAGATGTTATCAGGGGGGAGAAATGAAGTGGGAAGAATATCTTGTTCCGACCTCGCTTGAGGAGGCCTTAGGCCTGCTCAAGGAACGTCAGGGGCAGGCACGGGTCATCGCTGGCGGCACCGATTTGATTATCCAACTGAAGAAGAAAGAGGCGACAGCCAGGTGCCTGGTGGACGTCACCAATCTCGATGAACTGAAAGGCATCGAACTGGAGGATGGCTCCATCAGGGTCGGGGCTTGTGTCACCCATCAGGAACTGGCCTCCTCCAGCCTGATCCAGAAGAGGGCGGCCGCATTGGCCGAGGGGGCTTCGCAGGTGGGCTCGCCTCAGATACGTCACATGGGCACCGTGGGCGGCAACATCGTCAACGCCCAGCCAGCGGCCGACACCGTCGTCCCGCTCATGGCCCTGGAAGCGGAGGCGGAGGTGGCCACTGCTATGGGCACCCGTCGTGAGCCCCTGGGGGGGCTCTGCGTGGGGCCGGGACAGTGCACAGTGGACTCCACTGCCGAGATCCTGACCGCCGTGCGATTTCGCGCTCTGGGCCCCAACCAGGGTTCTGCTTTCGCGCGTCTGGCCAAACGTAAGGCTTTGGCGCTGCCCATCCTGAACGCGGCCGCCGTAGTCACCCTGAACGATGGAGGAGATACCTTCCAGGAGGTGCGACTGTCTGTTGGCCCGGCGGGTCCCACGCCCGCCCGCGCCCTCCAAGCTGAGGAGGCCCTGCGGGGAGCGGCAGTTGAGGCACAAGCCATTGCGGCTGCCCTGGAACTAGCCGCTCAGGAAGCTCGGCCCAGGACCAGCCCGGTGCGCGGTTCGCGGGAGTACCGCCAGGAGATGGTCAAGGTGTTGCTCGGCAGGGCCATTGAGCGGGCGGTGCGGGCGGCGCAAGGAGATTGAGCGCGCATGCGTCGACTTTGGACTAGTGCATCTGGGCGTAAATGATAGTTTGGTTTGACAAGGCGAACAGAATATG
>JBHIET010000093.1:0-11927 GCA_046760785.1 Anaerolineae bacterium
TTTGCCCGCCTTGCCGATGGCGACGAGGTAAACATCGGCGGCGCAAGCACGAGCCAGGCAGACTGGAACGACTGCTGCGCCGGTTTCGGCGGTGGCGGCATCTATGACGACAACACCTCTTTCGTCGCACGCATCAATCTGACCCTACGCCATCTGGTCAGCCGCTTGCACCGCAAGACGCTGTGCTTCTCCAAGCGGTGCCCTGAGCTTGTCGAAGGGAAGCGGGAATACCTGATGCATCATCTGCACCTGGCATTGGCCTGCTACCACTTCACGAGGTACCACGCCGGCCTGCGGGTCAAACTGCCAGAACCGATCCCGATCGCTCAGGGTGACAGGGTGGGTTTTGCGCCATTGCCTTTTTTCGGACACGCTCTTGGTGCGAGGGGGGTTTCTTGGAAGCATGGCGCAACCGGGAACCACCGAAGGTGTTGTAACAAGTGAGCCTTATTTGGGGCGTGACGCATTTCTTTCGCTCATCTCCCCGAGCGCTATTGCATAGGATGGAGGAACACAAGATGAATCCCGTCCGTCGAAGAATCGCAATCAAATGGTTACATGCCCTCATCGTCGTATCACTGGTGCTGAGCCTGGTGCCGACGGTGACGTGGGCCGCGCCGCCACAACCTAGACCGGTGGCAGCCCGCCCCCCTGCGCCACAACCAGGTGGACAGGCACAGACGGGCCCCACGTTTGACGTGCCCGAGCCTGGGCCGCCCGCCCGGATCCACCTGGCGGTCGAGCCCACGAGGGGTAGGGAGGGAGGCCAGCGGCACTTCTGGCTGGCCGTCCACGTGATGGACGCCGACGGGCTGGCCGTGGCCGACGGGACCGAGGTCCAGCTCACCGTCCAGAACGGGCATTTGAACCAGCAGACGGTACAGACCGAGAATGGCCTGGCCGTCGCCCATCTATGGGTACGCTCGGACGAGGTGGCCGTGGTGACCGCCGTGGCCGGGGCGGCCCAGCAGACGCTGGCGGTGGGCGGGGCGGCGAGCGACGAAGAGGCCGTGCTGGGGGAGCTACTGCCCCGCGTGCGCCGTGACCGGCGCATGTACGGCGAGCAGGCGCTGGCCCGCATCGCCGCCCGCAACACCGTCACCGTGGACGGCGACGAGGCGGCGACCGAGAACTATGACCGGCGCGTGGCCTTCCAGGGGAGTGGCCGCCGTCTGACCTTCGTCCAGAGGGCGCACGGACGAGAGGAGCAGGACCTGTCCCTCGCCTTCCAACTCACCGACCTGCGGGTGGGCGGGGAGTCTCTGCTGCCCGGCCGGGGCGACCTGCAGACGCACGGCAACTGGATCGGGTACCGTCCGAACGGGCAACCCTGGCACATGGTCTACCAGGTCAGTGACGGGGCCGTCGAGCAGTTCTTCGTTCTCGAGGAGGGGATGCCCGCGAGTGGCGACCTGGTCATCGAGGGGCGCTTCACGACGTCGCTGCGGCCGGTGCTCATCTCGGACGAGGAGGGGGTCCGCTTCGAGGCGCCCGGCGCTGAGCGCGAGTGCGACCTGGCCTACGGCCCGGCCCGGGTCGAGGACGCCGACGGGCGGACGATCCTGGCGCGGATAGAGCTGACCGGGCGCCGGTTGCGCCTGACCGTTCCGGGCCAGTGGCTGGCCCAGGCCGAGTTCCCGGTGGTAGTGGACCCGCTGATCGGCCCAGCGGAACTGGTCTCCGAGCTGCAGGGGGAGGCCCGCCGCCCCGCCGTGGCCTCCGAGGGGAGCGACTTCCTGGTGGTCTGGGACTGGAACGACGATGTCTACGGCCAGATGGTAGATAGTGACGGCAATCCCTCCGGGGACCTGATCGCCCTGAGCCAGAGTGGGCACAGCCGCCAGGCCAACGTGGCCTACAACCCTGTCAGCGGAGAGTACCTGGTGACGTGGTGCGACTGGCGCTACGGCTGGCCCTACTTTGGCCTGTACGCCCAGCGGGTCAGCAGCACGGGCGCTTTGCTCGGCGACGAGATCGAGGTGGCGCCCCCCTTCGAGTACCTGGGATACTGGAGCGGGGCGAAGATAGCCGTCTCCGAGACAGGGGACTCCCTGGTCGTCTGGACCCATCGCAACGTCAGCAGCGGTTACGACGTCTACGGCCACATGCTGGACCAGACGGGCGCTCCTGTCGGCGACATGATCGCGATCAACGGCGCTGCGCCTGGGTATCAACGCTACGCCGACGTGGCGTATGACGATCAGAGCGACAGCTTCCTGGTGGTCTGGGCCGACACTTACGGCGGCAACGTATACAGCCGGCGGCTGGACGCCGACGGCACGCTGCTGGGGGGCACCCAGACCCTGGTGGATACGGGGGGTCAGGACGTCTATCACTCGCCCGCCGTGGCCTCCAACGACGCTGGCCAATTTCTGGTGATCTGGTCTCAGAGGATGTCGGGCGGTGGCTACGACGTCTTCGCCGTGCGGGTGGCGGCGGCGACCGGCGACGTCGAGGGCAGCGTCATTGATGTAGATATCAGCGGCGGCACGGACAGGCCCCCAGCAGTGACGGCCATTTCGTCCACCGAGTACCTGGTCATCTGGATCGAGGATAGTTATAAGATCAGTGTCCGCCGGGTGGGGAGCGATGGCAGCCTGCCAGGCACGCCCTTAGTATACGTTGACAACAGGGGATATACGCTGGCTGTGGCGTATGGGGACGGCCAGTCCCTGGCTGTTTGGGAAGATCATGATGTGGCCGGGCAGTGGATCGTCATCGGCCAGCGCATCTCCAACACTGACACCGCGATCGGCGACCTGATCTACGTCTCCCCCTACTTCACGGTGCGCGAGCACGTGGACCTGGCCTATCACCCCCAGACGGACGAATATCTGCTGGCCTGGGATCAGGCCTACGGCTTTCCGCACGAGGACGTCTTCGTCCAGCGGGTTAACCAGCAGGGCCAGCCGCTGGGCGATGCGGTCAACCTGACCGACGACGCAGACGCCGCCCAGGAATCCCCCCGCATGGCCGTCGGGGCTGAGGGCTACCTGGCGGTGTGGCAGGATTGGCGCAACGAGAGCACGACCGGCGTGGACATCTACGGCCACCTGCTCGACGGTAGCGGCCATCTATCGGGGACGTTGGTCGCCATCTGCACCACGGCTGGCGATCAGTGGTCGCCGGACGCGGCCTACAACCCCCAGCGGGACGAGTACCTGGTGGCCTGGGAGGACTGCCGGGACCCCGACGACTGCGAGGTCTTCTTCCAGATCGTGGGCAGCGACGGCAGTCTGAAATTGGCTACCCCGGGCAGCATCCTCGTGGAGGGCCACCAGGGCTATCCGCGCATCGCCTACAACCCCGACGAGGACGTTTACCTGGTCGTCTTCTACGACTCGCGACCCGGCAACCAGAGCGCCGACCTGTTCGGCCAGATCATCAACGCGGAAGGGAGCCTGTCGGGGGATAGTTTTCGGGTCATGGAAGCACCCAAGAGCCAATACCGCTCGGCCGTGGCCTACGGCAGCGCAGGCGCCGTCTTCCTGGTGGTGTGGGAGGATCCCCGCGACAACCATCAATACGACATTTATGGCCAGATCGTCGGCGGGACGGGCGGCCTGGTGGGCGGGGAATTCCCCGTCTCCTTGCTAAGCGGGAGTCCGCAAAGATACCCCGACGTCGCCGCCCGGGGTGGCGACCAGACGGCCGAGTTCGTCGTCGTGTGGCAGGACCGGCGCAATGACGACTACGATCGCGACGTCTACCTCCAGCGGGTGGACGGGGCCGGTAACCTGCTGGACGAGCCGGACACGCCCGAGGACGAGAGCGACCCCACGGTCAACCTGCCCGTCGCGGTGGACGCCGACGAGTACTACGAGCGCCCGGCGGTGGCCTACGACCCCGACGCCGACGTCTACCTGGTGGCCTGGAGCAACCGGGACGACGGTGGCATCTACGCGCAACGGTACGCCCCCGACACGCCCACCCCGACGCCGACTCCCACCTCCATGCCCACGGCGACCCCAACCCACACGCCCACAGTGACACCCACGCCGACGCCCACCTCCACCCCTACTCCCACGCCTACACCAACCCCCACCTCCACACCTGCTCCCGGTGGCGGTCTGGTGCAGGAAGCGGAGAGCGGCACGCTGGTTGGAGCCTTCGCCATCGGCGATGATGGCGCGGCCAGTGGCGGTCAGTACATCCACGTGCCGAATGGATTCGGCAACCGTTCTGGGCCCGACGAGGGACAGAGGGCCTCGTACTCCTTCACGGTGGACACGCCCGGCACGTACCGCATCAAAGCGTGGGTCTATGCCGCCAACGTCGAAGACGACTCCTTTTTCGTCACAGTTGACGGCAGTCCATCGGGTGGGTATCTCTGGGATACCCTGATTAACACGAGCTACCAGGCCGATTACGTGAATGACCGGGGTGGGGCGGATCCGGTTGAGGTGACGCTGGCGGAGGGCCAGCACACGGTCATCATCTATCTGCGCGAAGATGGTGCACGTCTGGACAAGATTGAGCTGGAGTTAGTGTCTACTCCTACACCGCCACCTGACCCCGATTTCACCGCGTCGCCTTTGAGCGGGGTCGCCCCGCTGACCGTGGACTTCACCAACCTGACCACGGGCGAGGTGAGCGGCTACGCCTGGGCCTTCGGCGACGGCGCGACGAGTGTCGTCACTCATCCCACCCACGTCTACACGGCGACCGGGGTCTATACGGTGAGCCTGACGGCCAGCGGGCCGGGCGGCTCGGACACACTGACGCGCACGGACTACATCAACGCCACCGCACCGACCCAGGTCGAGTGCGGCCAGCACAGCGACGCGTTCGACGACGGCGCGTTCGATCCCAAGTGGACAGCGGTCAACGTGGGCTTGGCCGATCAGGGAGGTGAGTGGGAGGACGGCCTGCGGGTGACCAGCAACGGCAGCACCATCTGGGGCGGCAGCAACTCCTTCCGCTACGTCCACCAGCAGGTCTCCGGCGATTTCACCGCCACGCTCAAGATCGCCGACGCGCCGGCCACCGCCGAGTACGCCAAGGCGGGGTTGATGGCGCGAGCCGACGACACGGCGACCAGCTCGCTGGCGATGAATATGTATCTGGGGAGCCGGCAGGCGCTGCAGCTGGCCTACCGGACCGGCGACGACAGTCCGACCAGCGTGACGGATGAGATCGGAGCAACTCTGCCGGTGTGGGTGCGGCTGGTGCGAGATGCCAGCACCTTCACCTACTACCACTCGACCGACGGGCAGAACTGGACCGAGGACGGGAGCGGCTCGCCGGGCGGCATGGGCGACGACGTGCTGGTCGGCCTGGCGGTGGCCTCCTACGACAGCTCCAAACTGGGCCGGGCCGAGTTCACCGAGTTCGAGCTGTGTCAGGAGGTCGGGGGGCAGGTCGAGTGCGGCCAGCACAGCGACGCGTTCGACGACGGCGCGTTCGATCCCAAGTGGACAGCGGTCAACGTGGGCTTGGCCGATCAGGGAGGTGAGTGGGAGGACGGCCTGCGGGTGACCAGCAACGGCAGCACCATCTGGGGCGGCAGCAACTCCTTCCGCTACGTCCACCAGCAGGTCTCCGGCGATTTCACCGCCACGCTCAAGATCGCCGACGCGCCGGCCACCGCCGAGTACGCCAAGGCGGGGTTGATGGCGCGAGCCGACGACACGGCGACCAGCTCGCTGGCGATGAATATGTATCTGGGGAGCCGGCAGGCGCTGCAGCTGGCCTACCGGACCGGCGACGACAGTCCGACCAGCGTGACGGATGAGATCGGAGCAACTCTGCCGGTGTGGGTGCGGCTGGTGCGAGATGCCAGCACCTTCACCTACTACCACTCGACCGACGGGCAGAACTGGACCGAGGACGGGAGCGGCTCGCCGGGCGGCATGGGCGACGACGTGCTGGTCGGCCTGGCGGTGGCCTCCTACGACAGCTCCAAACTGGGCCGGGCCGAGTTCACCGAGTTCGAGCTGTGTCAGGAGGTTGAGGTCGCGCCACCGCCGGCCGCCGACTTTACAGCCAGCCCGACCTCGGGCTACGCCCCGCTGACCGTGGACTTCACCAACCTGACCACGGGCGAGGTGAGTGGCTACGCCTGGGCCTTCGGCGACGGCGCGACGAGTGTCGTCACTCATCCCACCCACGTCTACACCGCAACCGGCGTCCACACCGTCAGCCTGACGGCCAGCGGGCCGGGCGGCTCGGACACGCTGACGCGCACGAACTACATCGCCGTCGCCGAACCCATCAGCGGGACGGCGCTGGCCTTGGAGAAGCGCGTCGCGCCGTGGCTGGCGCTCCCCGGCGAGGTGGTGACCTACACGCTCACCGTCACCAACCACAGCGGGTTGGCCGTACAAGACGGCGTGCTGGTGGACTACGTGCCCGAGCCGGTGGAGGTGCTGGGGGCGCAGGGGGCCACCTACGACCCTGCGACGCGGGAGCTGCGTTGGGAGCCGGTGCAGTTGGGGCCGGATCAGACGCTCACGTTGACCGCGCGGGCGCAAGTCAAGACCGCGACTGAGATGACGGCGGTGCAGAACGAGGCTTCCTTCACCTCCCAGGCGCTCGCCGAGACCGCGCTGGCGACGGCGACGCTGCTGGTGGGGGAGACGGTGACCGACACGCTGACACCAGCGGGCGGGGAACTGATCTCGCCCGATGGGCGGGTGCGCGTGGCGGCCCCGGCGGCAGCGGTGACGGAGACGGTGGTCGTCTCGCTGACCACCTACCCGGCGCAGACATTGGGGCCGGGTGAGATGGGAGACCTGCTGTACTTCGACCTGGCGCCGGAGATGCAGTTCGCGCTGCCGGTGACGCTGACCGTGGTCGTCAGTGGCCTGATTGATTACTCCCAATGGCAGTATAACCAGCGCGTCTACCTGGCGTACAAGGTTGGCTCAGGACAGGACGACTGGGAAGCGATCCCCAACATCGTGCTGGATGCGGAGCAGCCCCCGCCACTCGTCGCCCGGGTGGACCACTTCTCCGATTGGAAGGCCGCGGCTGCGGAGGAGCAGGGGGCCTGGCAGTTCACCTACGACGCACCGGCCGTCTCGCTCTTCAGCGGCGCGGCGACGTACAACTATCCCCTCAAGCTCCCGCCGGGGCGGAACGGGTTGCAGCCTCAGGTGAACCTCTCGTACAGCAGCCGGCGGGCCGATGGATTGCTGGGCTTTCAGGGCATTGACGCCGGCCCGTTGGGCGTCGGCTGGTCGGTGGATCAGATGGACATCGTGCGCGGCAACTGGGGTGGTATCTGTGGGGCGGGCTATACCTGCTTCAACGACGAGCACTTCGTACTGGTGCTGAACGGCACGAGCCACGACCTGGTGCCGGAGGGTAGCCGGTACTGGGGGCGCTTCTACGCCAAAGACGCGCCAGGGCTGTACGTCGAGCGGCACAACTTCTGCGACGCGGACGACCACGCGGAATGTGCCGCCAACCCCGGCGACGGCAGCCCCGAGAACGAGACCGGCGACTACTGGAGCGTGCACCTGCCCGACGGCAGCGTGGCCCGCCTGGGGTATACCGAGAACTCCGAGCAATTGATGTCCGGCGTGTGTCCTGCCCCCACGGGCTATGGCGGTGAGATGAGTCTCCGCGCGGTCAAGCGCTGGCGGGTGGATACGATCAGCGACACCCACGGGAACAGCGTGGCTTTCACCTACTGGGAGTTCGTGCGCCGGCACAGCGACCGCTGGAGCCTGTTGCAGAGGATCGAGTACAACCGGGCCGACGACGGGAGCTACCTCTCGCGGGTGGACTTCGTCAACAACGGGGACGTGGACGAAGAGGGGGTCGGGCCGCTGTACACCGCCATCCAGGTCAGAGAGCGCGGGCAGTTGATCCGCGAGTACCGGCTGACCGTCAACGAGACCACGAGCCTGGAATGTGGCACCACGCTGGAGCGGGCCCACCTGGACCGCATCCAGGTCTTTGACGGCAGCGGCGACCATTCGTTACCGGCGACGACGTTCTCCTATGTCTGGTTATCCAACTGGACGGTCAAGCCCCATCCTTGCTTCACCTACCCGCGACTGGCGCAGGTGGACAACGGCTACGGGGGCAGCAGCGAGTTCTCCTACGCCGGCGACGACTACTCGCATCCGGTGCAGTGTGGGATTCCGGGCTGGCCCTACCTCGACTGCCCGGGGCTTGACCCCCGGACGGTGGGACAGAGCTATTGGGTCATCGAGGCGCGGACGTACGACGGGGTGAACCCGACGCCGGCGCGCGTGGAGTACGAGTACCACGGTAGCTGTCGCGGCAACGCGGGCAGCTCCTGTGCCGGGCCTGGGGCGAAGGACCGGGCCACGTTGGTGGGCTTTGGCTCGACGACCGAGCGGTTCTACGGCTACGACGAGACCCTCATCACACGCATCACCCACAACTTCCACACCGACTATGCCCGCTTGGGACGCGAGTACCGGGCACGGGCGTACGATAGCGACGGGGCTACACTGCTACAGCGAAGGGACACCGACTGGTCCACCAGCCCGCTGGGCGACACCACCTTCGTCCACGCGGACCGGGCGGCGACGACGGACTACAGCGGCGGCGACGCCGTCACCACACGCACCGAGTACGACTACGACGGTTACGGCAACCTCACCCAGGTGCGGGAGTACGAGAGCGACACCGCCACCACCCCCTACCGCACCACCGAGACGAGCTACGTCGCCGGCACGGACCCATGGATCGTGAACCTGCCGGCGGCGCGGATCGTGCGCGACGGAGCAGGCCAGCCCCAGGCGTGGAGCTACTTCTATTACGACGGCCAGCCCCACGGCTCACCCCCCGTGCAGGGCGACCTGACGCGGGTGGAGCGGTGGCAGTTGGGCGGGCCGTACCGGACGAGCTACGAGTACGATGGGTACGGCAACGTCGTGACCCAGACCGACGCGCTGGGCCGCTCCACGACGACCACCTACGACTCCACCTATCACCTCTATGCGGTGGAGACGTGCAACCCGCTGGTCCGGTGCAGCCACAGCGAGTACTACGGCGTCGAAGGCATCGGGCTGGATGGCGGCCTTCCGGGCCAGGTACGGCGCGTGTGGGGTCCCAACGGCGAGGCGACGGCGACGCGCTACCTCTACGACGATTTCGGGCGGCTCACGACCGTGGTGCGGCCGGGGGATTCGCCGGACCGGCCGACGACCGAGTACGAGTACCACGACGGCCCCCTCTTCCGGGTGCGCACCCGCCAGCGGGAGGTGAGCGGGCTGGCGGGCACGCTGGATTCTTACGCCTACTACGACGGCCTGGGGCGGGCGCTCCAGACGCGGGCCGAGGCGGGGGGCGGCCAATGGGTGGTCAGCAGCACCGCGTACGACGCGCTGGGCCGCGCGGTGCGGGAGTACGTCCCCCGCTTGGAGGGAGGCAGCGGCTACACCGCACCGGCCGGCGATTACACCGCCACCACGTACGATGCCCTGGGCCGCGTGGTGCGGGTGACCAACCCGGATACTACCCACACCGACACTTTTTACGCCGGCTGGACCACGACGGTAGTGGACGGTAACGGCCACCAGCGGCGCAGCACGAGCGACCCCTTTGGGCGGTTGGTGCGGGTGGAGGAATTCGAGGGCGTGTATCCCGACGCCGCCCTTTACGCCACCACCGTTTACACCTATGACGTGCTGGACAACCTGACCGGCGTGACCGACATGCTGGGGAACGTCACCCAGATGACGTACGACCCCCTGGGCCGCAAGACCTGGATGCGCGACCCGGATATGGGGGAGTGGAGCTATGGCTACGACGCGGTGGGCAACCTGATCACGCAGACCGACGCGCTTTCGCGGACGATCACCTTCGAGTACGACGATCTGAACCGGTTGACGAGCAAGCAGGAGGCAGGAGGCGGGACACTGGCCGAGTACAGGTACGACGAATCCGGCCACGGATACTCCATCGGCCAACGCACCTCGATGAGCTACACTTCGACTTTACTCGGTGCAGGCCCCGGCGGCTCGACCTCCTACACCTACGACGCGCGCGGGCGTGTTACCCAGGAGACGCGCACCTTTGCGGGACTGGGCGACTATGTCACCGCTTACACCTACGACGCGCTGGACCGGGTGGTGACGATGACCTACCCTGATGGCGAAGTGGTGGAGCAGAGCTACGACAGTCGCGGGCTGCCGGATACGCTCTCCAGCTCACTGGGGGAGACGTTTGTGAGTGGCACGACCTACAACCCGTTGGGCCAGATGACGCAGATGGGGCTGGGCAACGGGTTGAGCGTGAGCCACGACTATTACACCGCCCGCCAGGGTAACAACCGGCTGCGGCAGATCCTCATCCCCGGCCTGCTTGACCTGAGCTACAGCTACGACGACGTGGGGAACGTGACCTCGATCGTAGACCACCGGGCTCCCGGCGGAACGCAGACGCAGGTGTTTGGCTACGACGCGCTGGACCGGCTCATCGCTGCCTCGGCGACGGGTGGCAGCGCGGGGACCTACGACCACACCTACGAGTACAACCCCATCGGCAACATCACCCAAATCACGGAGCACGGAACACGCAATACGCAATACGAGTATAACGGCAGCGGGTACCCCCATCCTCAACCCCACGCCGTGACTGGCCTTTCAGACGGCTCCCATTTCGAGTACGACGCCAACGGGAATATGGTGCTGCGGGTGGAGATCAGCGGCACGCAAGTCATCACCTACGAGCAGGAGTTCGACCTGGAGAACCGGCTGGTGGCCGTCACCGCGACCACAGGGTTGACCCAGAGCGTGACCCGCTTCGGCTACGACGGGGATGGGGCGCGGGTGTGGCAGGCCACGGAGGAGGGGACGACGATCTACGTGGGCGAGTACTACGAGGAGTTCATCCCCGGCCTGAGTGTGGACGAGTGGCTACCGGAGGGTGGAACGGCGATGCTGGAGGGTGGACGCGGCGTGGCGGCGGGAGCGGCAGCCGAAGGATCTGCAGGAGGCTGGGAGCGGCGTATACCAGGGCTGGCAGCGCCAATGGTGCACACACTCGCCGATTTGGTGGGAGGCAATTTCCCGATCACCACGCAGTCTGATCATCAACTTCGTCCTGCGCTGGCGTACAACCCGGACGACAACCAGTTCCTGGCCGTGTGGGATGCCGCCGGTAGTATCTCAGGGCGGCGCGTATCGGGGCTGAACGGGGGAGGGACGAGCGGCAGCATCTTCGACATCATCTGGTCAGATGGCTCCATCCACTTCGAGAAGCCGGCTGTGGCCTACAACACCGCCAACCACGAGTACCTGGTAGTGTGGATGGAGGAGAACAATGCGGTCTGGGCCGTGTGCGCTAGGCGCGTCTCGAGGAGCGGCGTGCCACAAGGGAACAAGATCACCATTGCCTCTGGATTGGCAGGTAGCCCGTGGCCGGAGATCGCTTACGAGGCGGACTCGAACACTTACCTGGTGGTGTGGCATAGTAACAGCCAGGTTTATGCGCGATTGTTGAATGGGAACGGTCAGTACCAGGGAGGCGAGTTCCTCGTCTCTCCTTCAACTCACGCTCAGAGCATATCGGCCGTAGCCGCCCGACCGGGAGAATACCTGGTTGTGTGGACCGACTATTACGATGGCCTGCGGACTATACATGGCCGGCGGGTGTCTACGGCTGGAACGCGGCAGGGCGCGGACTTTGCCATCTCGACCGGCGGCACAGGCGATTGGCAACCGGACGTGGTCTTCGGGAGCGATCGCTTTCTGATAGTCTGGCGGCGTGGTGCAGGTTGGCATCCAACCACCGGCGACATCTATGGCCGCTGGGTCTCGTCTGCCGGTGGCACGATGGGGAACGAGTTCCGCATTTCCGCTTCTGCTTCCTATGCGCGGGAATCTCCCGCCGTGTCCTATAGCCCACACGGGGCGGACTTCCTGGTCGTGTGGGAGCGAGGGACGCTGCCGCATTTGGGTAGTAGCCCGTACGACATTTACGGCGCGAGAGTGGCGGAGGGG
>JBHIET010000094.1:0-11844 GCA_046760785.1 Anaerolineae bacterium
TACCCTTCGTCTACGCTCAGGACGTAGCTCAGGATGCGATTTGGCTATGAGCTGTACAATCGCTGTTACGATTTCCAGGGGTGCGAAAAACAGGCTAAAGGTTATCCTTGAACAAGTGGGACTCCGCCCACCTGCCAGGGTCTCCCAGAGATTGCCGACGGTGCATAGATGAGCGAGAGGAAGGGCCGCAATAACGGTTGGAGGCAATTGAGGATCATCGTGAGGCTGGCGGTGATAGCCTTTGCTTCTGTCCTCGCAGTGACCGCCAGTAACTATGTGAGCCGTGAGGCGCAGGTGGTGCTGGCCGGGGTGCTTTGCGGGTTAGGGGTGATGATCACGATCGGTATGCTCATCATTCTTGTCCGTCAGTATGATCGCGAGGATTGAACGATGAACCGGAGCAATTCCAACCGTGCTCTTGCGCTGTGGTGGCGCTGCAGACTGAGCCAGGGCAAGCTAGAGGGACACCGGGGTCGCGTGAATTCTTGGTTTTGCCCCCTGGCGACCCCGTACACACAGCTCCGGCGCTGCGAAGTTTTGACTTCTGCGCAGGATTGGTCTATACTATTTTAGATAGCCTGAGGCGGTGGGAGCATCCTGCCGTGGCCCAAGGCCCTTCCCCGTCGAGGTGCGACAGGTGTTCTGGCGTCGGAACGCATCGAGGCTGGAGGAGTGCCATCGTCCGGATGACCGCCAGCGAGCGAGGAAAAGCATGCAGAAGTTCTCTCCGGAAGAAACAATGGACGTTCGATTTCTGATTATTGACGACAGTCCCGATCTCGTCGAAGCCCTGACTCACATCCTTTCCAACGAGGGCTACCAGGTCGAGTCCTGCCGCAATGGGGAGAGTGGCTGGGACCGCCTTGTGGCAGGAGCGGAGCGAAGGGCTCTTATGCCGGACTTGTTGTTGCTTGACCTGAACATGCCCGGTGTTGACGGTATGACACTCCTGCGCCGCATACGGGCCGACGAGCGCTTTGCACTCCTGCCCGTGGTCATTCTCACCGTGGAGGTTGATTCGGACATCCGGGTGAGGGCGTTGGAGGCAGGGGCGAACGACTATCTCCCCAAGCCGGTTCAGGCCGTTGAGTTGCTGGCCCGCGTGAGGGCGCTGCTCGGTTTGAAACTGGCCGAACGTCGTCAGCAGCGAAGGATGGAGCACCTGATCGAGGCGGGTAGGATCCTTCTGTCTACGCTCGATCTGGACAGTGTGTTGCAGCGCGTTATGCAGATCGCTATGGTCGAGATGGACGCAGAGGGTGCATCTGTCTGGCTGCGTGGTTCGGGTGGCGACCTCGAATGCAGGGCGGTTTTTGGAGGCGGTGCGGACCGTCTGCTGGGGATGCGGGTGGGGCCCGGACTGGGCATTGCCGGTTGGGCGCTTCAGCGCAAGCAATCGGTCCTCGTGCCCGATGCGCAGGCCGACCCCCGCTTCTACCGAGAGGTGAGTGAGCAGATCGGCTTCCACGTCCGTGACCTCGTCGCTGTGCCGCTCCTTGTGAGGGAGAAGCGTATTGGTGTCCTGGAGGCGGTCAACAAGAAGCGAGCCCCATTCTCGCCTGCCGATCTCGCGTGGATGGAGGCGTTGGCTTCTCTCGCCGCCGCTGCTGTCGAAAATGCGCGGCTTTTCCAGGCATTGCGGCAAGGCACCGTCCAACTGCAAGCGCGCAACGAGGAACTGGACGCCTTTGCCCACACCGTGGCCCATGGCCTCAAGAGTCCCGTGGCTCATATCGTTGGCCTTGCGGAGACTTTGGAGGAGAGCTACGCCGGGATACCAGATGAGGATCTACGCAGCTATCTACGCAAGATGGCGAGGAGCGGACGCAAGATGAGCAGTATCATTGATGGGTTGTTGCTGCTGGCCAGGGTGCGGAAGATGGAGGTGGAGATGAGGCCACTGGATATGGAGAGCATCGTAGTTGAGGCGATGCAGCGGGTGGCCGGCATAATCCAGGAACGCCAGGCCGAGATCGTCTTGCCTGAGACCTGGCCATTGGCGCTGGGCTACACCCCGTGGGTGGAAGAGATTTGGGTCAACTATCTCAGCAACGCCATCAAGTATGGCGGTCAGCCGCCGTGCGTGGAACTGGGCGCGGTGGCGGAATCGGACGGTATGGTGCGTTTCTGGGTACGCGACAATGGCCCTGGTCTTGCGCCAGAGGCTCAGGCCCGGTTGTTCACTCCATTTACACGGCTCGACCAGGTTCGCGCGAAAGGACATGGGCTAGGGTTGTCTATCGTGCAGCGTATCGTGGAAAAGCTCGGCGGGCAGGTGGGGGTGGAGAGTGAAGTGGGCCAGGGAAGCGTCTTTACCTTTACTCTGACAGGTGCGCCCGGTGCAGGAACGTAGCCTTTGGCAGACAGGACGGGGCAGCTTCGCGTCGCCCCGGCTTTTGTTCCCAGCGCCCTCCCTTGCCCGATCAGATCGCCCTGACCGTCAAAGACGAGGATCGTTGACACCCCTCTTACGCTGTAGCGGTGTTGTGCCCTGCCTGGCTGAGCAGGCTCAGCCGCACCACCCGCGTTTGTCCCTCCAGATAGCTGTTCTGCCAGACTTGACAACTTGCCAGACTGGGGTATAATATGGCCCATCTTGTTGAGGAGGTATGACGTGCGCACTGCAAAGTTCATCGTTGCTGCGCCCTGGCTCCGTGATAACGGAGCGGGTCGGTTGCTGCCTTGTCACAGTGCGCCTGTTTGCTAAGGACTGACATAAAGTCACCGCAGGCCGTGGGCGCACGCGACACCCATGGCCTTTTTCATTCTACTCCTCTTCTGCGCTTTGCAAGGCCGTGGGCGATATCCACGGCCTTCTTGTTTGTTAGCCGATGCTTCTGGTAAAGCAGAGGATAAACTATGTCTACAAAACTACTACTACCTGAAAACTTCGCGGCCCGTCCGGCGACGATGGATGATGTGGAGGCAGTTGTCGAACTCTTGAACGCCTGCTCCATTGAGCAAATCGGCAGGCCACGGGTCGAGGTGGACGAGATTCGCACCGATTGGCAGCAGCCCACCTTCAACCTGGAGACCGACACGCTGGTTGTGTTCGCGCCCGATGGCAAGCTCGCGGGCCACGCCGCGCTGTGGGATAGCGGGCCGCATGTGCGCATCTTTGTCGCCGGGGACGTGCATCCCGAATACAAGGGCCAGGGCATCGGCACGTCTCTTTGCCAATGGGCGGAAGAGCGCGCACGGCAGGCTGTCTCCAAAGCACCGGAGGGTGCTCGTGTGGTGCTGATGCAGGAAAAGTTGAGCACCAATGAACCGGCCCGGGCGTTGCTGCGCGAACAGGGCTACCAACTGGTGCGCCACGGCTTTCGCATGGTCATCGAGATGAATGGGCTGCCGCCAGAGCCAATCGTGCCCGCTGGGTTAACCATCCGTACCTTCGCCCGCGAGCGAGATGCCCGCGCTGTGGTTCAAGCGGTGCGGGAGGCGTTCCAGGATCACTGGGGGTACGTGGAGCAGCCCTTCGAAGAGGAGTACCAGGAGTGGGTGCATTGGATGGACAACGATCCCAGGTACGACCCGTCACTTTGGTTTCTGGCGGTGGATGGCGAAGAGATTGCCGGTTTGTCGTTGTGCTGTCCCAGGACGGTCGAAGACCCGGAGATGGGCTGGGTCGATGCGTTGGGCGTGCGGCGGCCCTGGCGGCGACGGGGGCTGGCGCTGGCGCTGCTTCATCACAGCTTCGGCGAGCTCTACCGGCGCGGCAAGCGCAAGGTGGGCCTGGGGGTGGACGCGCAGAGCCTCACTGGTGCCACCCGTCTTTACAAGAAGGCTGGGATGCACGTGGATCGTCGGTATGACACGTATGAGAACGAATTGCGTCCCGGCGAGGACCTGAGCACGCAGTCCATGGTTAGCTAGCTTCCGGTACAAAACCATTTTCCGTTGCTCTCAGCCCCCGTTCCGGGGGCGATTTAGGCGCAAGACCGCGTCAAAAAGAGGCCATTTCTTGCACGAGCCGCCCCCGAGACGGGGGCTAGAGCAGTTTTGTACCGAGAACTAGCTAGCCAAATGACAAATGAGCAATTGGCCAATGGCGAAGTTCGAGCGGTGATCTTCGACTACGGCGGCGTGCTGATGCGCACCATTGATCCCACGCCTCGCCGCGAACTGGAACGGCGACTTGGGCTGCCGCCAGGTGGGGCGACCAAGCTGGTGTTCGAAAGCCTGCTCTGGAACGAGGTCCAACTTGGTCGTGTCAGCAGTGCGGAGTTCTGGGCCGACGTGGGCCAGCGGGCGGAGCTGAGTGCCGAGGGGTTGGCAAAGTTTCGGCGGACTTTCTGGGCCGGTGACCGGCTGGACGAAGAGCTGGTAGCCCTCATCCGCCACCTGCGCGACGAGGGCTACCGCACTGCCCTACTCAGCAATGCCCCGACCAGCCTGCCCCAACATCTGGAGCGACTGGGCATCGCCGATGCCTTCGAGGTCGTCGTCGTCTCCGGCTGCGAGGGGCTGATGAAGCCTGACCCGGCCATCTTCCACCTGACGTTAGAGCGGCTGGGTGTCGAGCCACAGCAGGCGGTCTTTGTGGACGACATGGTGCACAACGTGGACGCCGCCCGTGAGTTGGGCATCCACACGGTGCAGTTTGTTGACCTGGCCACGTCGCTGGCGGAGTTGGAGGCGTTGCTGGGACATCCGATTCAAATCTCAAAGCCCGGTATAGGGGGCAAGTGTTATGACATCTGAGTTTGATTTCAAGGGCGCGGTCTCAGACAACCGTCTGGTTGGGTTGTGGCGCATGATGGCCGACTTTCGCCTGACCTACCTGGGAGCGGCACTCGGGGTGGGTGTGGCCGCTGCTCTCCGAACAGGCACCTATCTGTTGCTGCGCTACTTCGTAGACGACGTCCTGGCTCAAGGACAGTTCGATCACACCCTGGTGCTTATCGCCCTGGGTTTTGTGGGTCTGGCATTGATTCAGGGCGTGTTTACCTTTCTCAGCGGCCAGCTAGCGGCCCGGACTGCGGAAGGAATCGCGCTACGCCTGCGCAATTACCTGTACGATCACATCCAGCGGCTGCCATTTGCCTATCACGATCAGACACCGACCGGCGAATTGATCCAACGCGCCACGTCGGACGTTGATGCCCTGCGCCGATTCTTCGCCGACCAGGCCATCGGCGTGGGCCGCATCGTCTTGCTTTTTGCGATCAACCTGACTGCCCTGTTGCACCTGAACTGGCAACTGGCACTGCTTTCGATTGCGGTGGTGCCGTTGATTGTGGCCATGTCGGTCTTCTTCTTCAAGAAGGTTTCGAAGGCGTACGAGGCGTATCAGGAACAAGAGGCCATACTTTCGACCACGTTGCAGGAGAACCTGACTGGTGTGCGGGTGGTCAAGGCATTTGCCCGGCAGGCTTACGAGCGGGACAAGTTTGAGCGGGATAACTGGGAGAAGTTCCGGCGCGGTCGGCGGCTGCTGGTGATGCACTCGCTGTACTGGCCTGTCTCTGACATCCTGTGTGGCGCTCAGATGCTGGCCGGCTTCTTCGTCGGTGCGCTGATGGCCATGAACGGTACGATTACAGTAGGCACCTATCTGGCCTACGCCGGGCTGATTATCTGGGTCATCTGGCCTATGCGCAACCTGGGCCGGTTGATCGTGCAAATGTCCACCGGCTTGGTCTCCTATGAGCGGGTGGTCAAGGTCGTCAAGCAAGAGCGTGAGCCCTTGACCGAGGGCACTTACGTACCGTCCGGCAACGTGCGGGGAGAGATCGTTTTTCGTGATGTCTATTTTGAGTATGACTCAGATCTCCCGGTGTTGAAGGGTATCAGCTTTCGATGCGAACCGGGGCAGGTGGTGGCCTTGCTCGGTTCGACTGGTTCGGGTAAGACGACGCTGGTCAACCTGCTGCCCCGCTTCTACGAGTACTCCAGCGGCAGCCTGTCCCTCGATGGGGTGGAGTTAAAGAAGTATCCGCGCCATTTCTTGCGCCAGCAAATAGGCATCGTCGAGCAGGAGCCCTTCCTCTTCTCCCGCACCATCCGCGAAAACGTCACCTACGGGGTGGGGCGGGACGTCTCCGAGGCGGAGGTCGAAGCCGCTGCCCGGGCCGCGGCCATCCACGACGTCATCACCTCGTTTCCTGATGGATACGGTACGTTGGTCGGCGAGAAAGGCGTGACGCTTTCGGGTGGACAGAAACAGCGCGTCGCCATTGCCCGCACGTTGCTCAAAGATCCGCGCGTCCTCATTCTGGACGACGCCACTTCGTCGGTGGATACAGAGACCGAGGGCTTGATCCGCAAAGCGCTGGGGCACCTGATGCAAGGCCGCACTTCCTTTATCATTGCGCACCGCATCCAGAGTGTGATGAACGCCGATTTGATTCTGGTGCTCGACCATGGACGCATCGTGCAGCGGGGGACACACAGCGAGTTGATGGCGCAGGGGGGCATGTATCGCCAAATTTACGACATGCAGGCCCGCGTTGAGGACGAGTTGGAAAAGGAGATAGCCAGTGTTGATTTGGGAGACTTCAGGGGTCTTGAGGAGGTAGCCAGTGTCGGATTTTGAATTTGAAGAAGAAGAGTTTAGCACACAGTTTGACGGCAGAACTGTCATCCGCATCCTGTCCCAGGCCAAGCCGCATTGGCCATGGCTCGTCGGCTTTCTGCTCGCCATCTCGCTGGTGTCTGGCTTAGACTCGTATTTCACCTTCCTCAGCAAGCAGATCGTGGACGAGGGTATCCTGGCGGGCGACAGCGCAGCACTCACTCGCACCGTCACCATTTACGGCTTGTTGATCGTCGTGCAGGCCGCGGGAGCCTTTGGCTTCATCTTCCTGGCCGGCATCCTGGGGGAGCGCATTCAATACGACCTGCGGCAGAAGATGTTCAACCATCTGCAAGAGTTGTCTTTCTCCTATTTCGACCGCACGCCGGTGGGTTGGATTATATCGCGCGTTACCTCCGATTCGAGGCGCATTGCCGAGCTGGTGACCTGGGGGCTGCTGGACGTCACCTGGGGTGCGATGAATATTGTGACGGCGCTTTACTTTATGCTGATCATCAACTGGAGGTTGGCTCTGATCGTGTTCGCGGTCGTCCCGGTGCTGGTGGTCGTGTCGGCGCAGTTCAAGAAGAAGATCATCGTGGAGTACCGGGCGGTGCGCAAGATCAACTCTAAGATCACCGGCGCTTACAACGAGAACATCACCGGCGTGCGCGTGGTGAAGGCGCTCTGTCGAGAAGAGGAGAATCTGCGCGAGTTCGGCCAGCTTTCGGGTGAGATGTACCGCGCGGCCTACCGGGCTGCCTGGCTTTCGGCGCTGTTTCTGCCGACGGTGCAGTTTATCAGCGCGGTGGCAACAGGCAGCATCGTCTGGTACAGCGGCTTGCAGGCCCAGGTGGGTGGTATGACCATCGGCGGCATCCAGGCGTTTGTCTCGTACGTCACGTTTATGCTCTGGCCTGTTCAGGATTTGGCCCGTGTCTATGCTGAAATGCAGCACGCAATCGCCTCAGCCGAGCGGGTCTTCTCGCTGGTTGACGCGGTGCCCGAAGTGTCTGACCGGCCAGGGGCAGTGGATCCCGGCACCATCCGAGGCGACATCGAGTTCGATCACGTGGACTTCTGGTACCAGTCCGATAAACCGGTGTTGACCGATTTCACTCTGCGGGTGAAACGGGGCGAGACCATCGCCCTGGTAGGGCCTACGGGCGGGGGCAAGACGACCATCGTCAACCTGCTCTGCCGCTTCTACGAGCCCAAAGGAGGCAGCATACGCATCGGCCGGCAGGACTACACTGAGCTCAGCTTGCACGCCATCCAGTCGCGGGTTGGGGTGGTGTTGCAGACGCCGCACCTCTTCTCCGGCACCGTCCGCGAGAACATCCGCTATGGCCGGCTGGATGCCGGCGACGAGGAAATCGAGCAGGCGGCGAAACTGGCCGGCGCCCACGACTTCATCGTCACGCTGGAGAAGGGCTACGACGAAGAGGTGGGTGAAGGGGGCAACCTGCTTTCGGTCGGGCAGAAGCAACTGGTCAGTCTGGCGCGAGCGATTCTGGCGCAGCCGGAGATCTTCATCATGGACGAGGCGACCAGTTCGGTGGATACTTTGACCGAGGCGCTGATCCAGAAGGGGATGGAGTCGCTGATGCAAGACCGCACCAGTTTCATCATTGCTCATCGCCTCTCGACGATCAAGCGGGCTGATCGAATCCTGGTCATCGAAGACGGGCGCATCGCGGAAATGGGCAGCCACGCCGAACTGTTGCGCGCCAGGGGCCACTACTACCGGCTTTATACGCAGCAATTCCGGTACCAGTTGGAGCAAGAGTACGATGTCTTCAAAGCGCCCAGCCTGGTGGCGGCGTGAGGTGACAACTGATGAGCAAGCAGAGGGAAGCACCTATTGGGAAAGTACGCATTATCGGCATCTTTGCCCACGTGGATGCCGGCAAGACGACCACGTCGGAGGCGATTCTCTACTACACGGGTCGTGTTCACCGCGTCGGCAGCGTTGACGAAGGCACTACGCAACTGGATTGGATGGAGCAGGAGCGAGAGCGTGGCATCACTATCACCGCCGCTGCCACCGCTTGCCACTGGCAGGGCCACCGCATCAATCTGATTGACACCCCAGGCCACATCGACTTCACCGCCGAGGTGGTGCGCTCCATCCGTGTCATTGACGGCGCGGTGATCTTGCTTTGCGGCGTGGGTGGCGTCGAGCCGCAGACCGAGGCGGTCTGGATGCACGCCGACCGCGAGAACCTGTCGCGCATCATCTTCGTCAATAAACTCGACCGGCTGGGCGCTGACTTCGGGCGCGTGCTGGGTGAGGTACACGAGCGGCTCACGCCCAACGCCCTACCGCTGCAACTCCCCATGGGCCGCGCTTGCCCTGAGTGCAATCGAAGGGAAGGCGAGTTCATCGGCGTCGTGGACCTCATTGGCCAGCGGGCGTTGACTTGGCGCGACGGGGCGGACGATCCAACAGTGGAGCCAATCCCGGCCTCGATGCAGGCCAAAGCCACCGCTGCGCGCGAAGTGCTCATAGACACCATCTGCGAGACGGATGATGCGCTGCTGGAGCAACGGCTGGCGGGGCTTGAGCCCGACACAGGGGCGCTTGTGGTGGCGTTGCGTCGTGCCACCATCGCCGGCAAACTGGTGCCGGTATTGTGCGGGGCCGCGCGCAAGCGCATCGGCGTGCGGCCACTGCTCGACGCCGTCGTCGCCTACCTGCCGGCACCAGTGGATATGTCTCCTGTGCTGGGCACCGTTCCCCACGCGAAAGGCGTGAAAGGCGCAGGGGAGATCGTCGAGCGGCCCGATGACCCCGGTGCCCCCTTGTGCGCCGCCGCCTTCAAGATCGTCACCGACCCACACGTGGGGCACCTGACATGGGTGCGGGTCTTCTCCGGCCAGCTAAAGGTCGGGGAGATGGTCTACAACCCGCGTGCCGGTGTGGAGGAGCGTGTGGGGCGCATCTACCGCATGCACGGCAACCGCCGCGAGCAGGTGGGCCACATGGCAGCCAGCGACGTGGTGGCGTTGGTGGGCGTCAAGTCGGCCATCACCGGCGACACGCTCTGCGACGCGGCCCATCCCATTGAGTTGGAGACGTTCAAGTTCCCGGAGCCGGTCATCGTGGTGGCGCTGACGGCAGCGTCCAGCGACGAGCAGGAGAAATTGCGCCAGGCTGTGGCACGGCTGTGCGCCGAGGACCCCACGCTTATCAGCCGGTTTGATACGGAGACAGAGGAACTGACGTTGGCGGGGATGGGGGAGCTGCACCTGGAGATCGCCGTGGATCGGTTGCGCAGAGAGTTCGGCGTTGCACCGCAGGTAAGCCCGCCACAGGTTGCCTACCGCGAGACGATTCGCCGGGCGAGCGAGGCGGCCGGCACTTACAAGAAGCAGACCGGCGGCCACGGGCACTTCGCCGAGGTGCACCTGCGCGTCGAGCCACTGGAACGCAGGGAGGGTGTTGTCTTCGAGAACGAGGCTCCCCCTTCCGAATTCCCCAGCGACTTCGTGCGCCCGACAGAACTGGGCGTGCGCGACGCGCTGGAGAAGGGCGTCATCGCCGGCTACCCGCTCACCGACGTGCGCGTGACGTTGTTGGGTGGACGGTTCCATGAAGTGGACTCGGCGGCGATGGACTTTCAGATCGCCGGCTCAATGGCGGTGCGGCAAGCGGTGCGGCAGGCCGGCCCCGCGCTGCTCGAGCCGGTCATGCACGCCGACATCAACGTCGGCGAGGAGTATCTGGGGAGCGTCGTGGCCGATCTCGGCCGGCGGCGAGGGAGTGTGAGCGGCATGCACGTGCGAGGGGGCATGCGCAACGTAGATGGCGAAGTGCCGCTGGCCGAGGCCCGGGGTTACGCCACCGACCTGCGCAGCCTTACCCAGGGCCGGGGCACCTTCACGCTGGAGTTCCGCCGCTACGATCTCGTGCCGGATTCCATCGCCGAGCAGATCATCAAGCAGCGGCGGGCAGAGGGAAAGATTCCGAGGAGGTAGAGAGACTACATCCAGACTGGGTTGTAAAGGAGTGCTGCCGTGAATCTTAAGAATACCGTAACCCACGATTGGGACTGGTGGGCCTACCAATTCCGCGTCGTCCATCGCCAGGGCATCGAGGGGATTGAGGCTTGGGATGATCGCCTGGTCGCCTTCATCATCCACGTGCTCGAACTCAAGCCCAGCGAACGGCTGCTCGACCTGGCCTGCGGCTCCGGTGCACACGCGATGCGATTCGCACGGCGCGGGCTCGAGGTGGTGGGGCTTGACATTTCCCCCAGCCTGGTGCGCCACTGCACTGAGCGGGCCGCTGCTGAGGAACTGGACAATCTCACCTTTATCGAGGCGGACATGCGTGCGCTGGCTTACCAGGAGGAGTTCGACGGGCTGGTCGTGCTCAGCACCAGTTTTGGCTTCTTCGATGACGAGACCAACCAGCGGGTGCTCGAAGGCATCGCTCGGGCGCTCAAGCCCTGGGGGCGAGTGTTACTTCAACTTTCGGACCCCATCACCTTCGTCGAGCGGCAACAGCATCGTTACCGCTGGCGGGAGAGGCCAGAGGGCATTTACTGGACGGAGACCTGGTTTGACCCGGCCACCTTCATCAGCCACGGCGTCTTTCGCTTCACCGACAATGACGGGGTGATGCACTTGTGGGACGATCACGAACGCATCCGGCTCTACACGCTGCCAGAACTGCACCGTATGTCCGACCAGGCTGGTCTGGAGATAAGCGACGTCTATGGTGACGTTCTGTTACCCCCTGTGCCCTACGGCCCTGACTGGCATCGGGAGATGATCGTGGTGGGGAGGCGAACGAGGGAGAAGATATGACGGAACCTTATGAGATACTGTCCACGCTGTATGACGTTGCGGGGTGGGGTGCCTTCGCCGAGCGGATGGCTGGCCGAGTGCTTGCACTGGCAGCCGAGCACGGCTTGAGCGAGACTCGTCACATCGTGGACATAGCCTGCGGCACTGGCATCGCCGTGGCCAAGTTCGCCGAGGTCGGCTACCGCGTTACGGGCGTGGATCGCTCGCCGCAGATGCTGGCCCAGGCGCGCAAGCGGGTTGCCGAGACGGGCCTACAAGGGGTCAGATTGGTCGAGGCCGACATGCGCGATTTCGCCCTCGGGGAACCGGCCGAGCTCGTCACCTGCATGTATGACAGCCTCAACTACCTACTGGAGGAGGCCGACCTGGCGGCCGCGTTCCGCTGTGCCGCAGCAGTACTGCGTGGTGGTGGCCTCTATATCTTCGATGAGACCCTTTCATAATCTGTCCAAAAGACGTCACTACTCAGCCTGAGCAGCGTAGATCGTTTTTCAGGCTCGTAGCCCCCGTCT
>JBHIET010000095.1:0-11480 GCA_046760785.1 Anaerolineae bacterium
AATGCCACCACTCCTTTGCAAAGCGAGATACGGCCAGCAAATGTGTCATCTTCCAGTCTGTCGTAGACTGCGCAGGCCGTCGCCTGTTCTTAAGTATTTCGTCACAATGAACCGTACTGTCATCACTCCCTCCTTCTACGCCTCCTTAAGTCCAGTCCCTTCGCCCCACACGAAATTATAGCACCCCCACTTCAGTCAGGCAACCACGTTGCCTCACGAATAGATGTTACCGAAATGGATTTATCAAAGAGGTCATCATATATGGTCTATAAGCCATTCGAGGTGGACAAGTTGACGCAGGTAGTCCGTCGCGTTCTGGATGCTGAGTAGGACGGCTTTTCGTAGCCGCTTACTCAATACTCCACCCGCACGCCCTTCACCCGCCCCAGCAGCCTCTCTCCCAGCGCGATCAGCAGCACGAACGGCAGATCAACCACTACTGTGAGGGCGCACATCAGCGCCAGCCAGCGCAAGGCCATGGCGAGAGGAGTGCCCATTCCCTCGATGAGCGCCGGCCCCAGCCCCGCCGCCCAAACCAGCACTCCAACCAGGAGTAGAAAGAGAATCACCGGTGTCCAGGCCTGCCGGTCGGCCCGGCTGGGCAGCATCGTGTTGCTCACGGCAAAAATCGCATAGGCCCAGAGCCAGACATCGGACGCGCCCAGCGCCCTCTGCATCCCGGTGACCAGGCCGCCCCAATCCCCGGCAGAGAACGCCGCTCCCACCGCGTCCAGTCCAAAGACCCTGTACCCGATTAGCAGGATGGCTCCGCTCCCGGTTAGCAGAGGAGCCAGCCCAATCAGGCTGGCCCGCACGGCATCTGTCTTCTCCACCGGGACGAACCCCAGTTGGACGCGCTGTCCGGCCCGTTTGGGGCGGACAGAGATGCGGCCCACCCGTGCCCCCAGGAGTATCGCTGTGAAGGCGTGGCTCAACTCGTGAAGGAGGATACCTGGCAGCAGTGGCAGCGCGTACATCACCGCCGCGACATCGAGGTCACCCGTGAGCAGCAGCATGATCCCCTGCAAGTGGCGGTGAATCCAGCGCTCGATGAGCAGCAGGAGCGTCAGCGCCGCCGCCAGCCAGAGGAATGGCATCCAGTTCATCGAGAGAGCGTGGTATTACCGGTTCTTGGCCTCCAGGCCGGTCCGCACAATCGCGGCAAAGTCGGCAGCTTTCAGGCTCGCCCCGCCCACCAGCGCGCCGTCAATCTCCGGTTGTGCCATGAACTTGGCGATGTTGCCGGGCTTGACGCTGCCGCCGTACTGGATGCGCATCGCCTGGGCCAGGTCGTCGCCGTAGAGCGTGGCCAATGTCCCGCGCACCACTCTGCCAATGATAGCATTGGCTCCCTCGCCAGTGGCCGGAACGCCTGTGCCGATGGCCCAGATGGGCTCATAGGCCACCGTGACCAGACGGGCCTGCTCGGCGGTTAGCCCAGCGAAAGCGGCGCGCACCTGGCTGCCGACGAACGCCTCCGTCTCCCCGGCCCGGTTCTGCTGGAGGTTCTCCCCGACGCAGAGGATGGGCTTGAGGCTGTGGGCCAGCGCGGCGTGCAGCTTCTTGTTCACCATCTCGTCGGTCTCACCGAAGAGGGTGCGGCGCTCCGAGTGGCCGATGATGACGTAATCACACAGCCCTGCCAGCATCGGCGGGCTCACCTCGCCGGTGAAGGCTCCCTTCTCCTCCCAATGCACGTTCTGTGCCCCCAGGCCGATGGCCGATCCGGCCAGGGCCTCGCGTACACTGGCCAGCGCGGGGAAGGGGGGACAGACGGCCACGTCACAGCCGACGATGTCCTCCAGCGCAGCTCGCAATTCCTGCACCAGCGTGACGGCCTCCCCAATGGTCTTGTACATCTTCCAGTTGCCAGCGATGAATGGTTGGCGCATCATTTCTCCCTTTTATGATACAAGACCCCAAAGGTTCCCGCAAAACCCTTGGGGTCTCGATAAATCCTAAGGCGGCCCTGGCTCGGTGGCCAGGCGGATGATGTGATCCAGCCGCGAGTCCAGCTCCCTGGCCAGCGGTTCGCCGAGTTCGTCCCACCACTGCTCGCGCACCAAGCGGTGGACTTCCTTGAGTATTCCAATAGCAGCCTCCTCGTCGCCACTTTCCCAGGCCCTGCGGGCCTGGTCGAGCATCTCCTTGAACGGCCTCTGCAGGTCTTCGTCGCGTATCTCCCCGACCAGTGGGAGCAGTGCCTCGAACTCTCGCTCGATAGCCCCTTCTACTCCCTGATCCAATATCTCCAGTCTCTTCTCGGCGCGCATTCTCAGGAGAGGGGGAGTTTCGTCTTGACCAAGCACGAACTCCAGTTCGGCGCGTGCCTCGTCCGGATTGCCTTCTTGAAGATGGCAGAGGGCCAGGCCGTAGTGAGTCCAGGCCAGTTCCGGATCGAGCGTCAGGGCAGTGTCCAGCTCCGGGCGAGCCTCCTCGCATGGGCGGCCCTGGGCCAGCATAAACACTGCGGCGTAGGTGTGGGAAAGAGCATCCTCAGGCATCTCCTCCAACAGCCATGTCAACTCCTTCTCTGCCACATCCCACCGCTCGGTCAGCAAAGCGATCGCAGCCGTTCGCTTGTGCAATGTGGAGTTTTCGGGATTGGCTTCCATCCCTTTCCAAAGAGCATCTAGGGCCTGATCTACCTTTCCCATCCTGATCAGAATCTGGCTGGCACCCACGTAGGCAGGAATCAGGTGGGGGTCAGCTTCCGCAGCCTGCTGGTACAGGTCCAGAGCATGACCAAAGTTTCCCTCTTCGCCAGCGGCTTTCGCTTCTTCCATGAGCCGCTCGACATCTTCCGGGCCGGGGGGAATCTCAACCTGCTCGGTACCCAGGGGAACGCCACCAGCCTGTTGTCGCTGGTTGATCATAACTAGGCCCAGGATGATCGCGATCAGGAAGAGGAAGGCCGCCAGGCCGGCCATGACCCAGGGCCAACGGCGCTTTTTTTTCTTTGGCCTTTTCTTCTCTTTCCTGATCCCTGGCTTGGCTTCTGGCCTCTTCACGGCCTTGGCCGCTGGGGGTGGGGTGGGTTGTGGTACGACGATCGTCTCCGACGATACGACCACTGTCTCCGCCGGGGAGGGCTTGGCCTCGGGTGCGAGTGCGGGCTTCAGAGCCGCGTCAAGCGCGTTGATCAATTCCTCCACTGACTGGAACCGGTCATCGGGCTCCTTGGCCAGCGCCTTAAGCAACGCTCTTTCCGCTGATTCGGGCAGGTCGGCGTTTAGTTCGCTGGGGAGCGGCAGCGGGGTGAAGATGTGATCGTGGATGACGGCGTAGGGGGTGTCGGCGGCGAACGGCGGTCGGCCCACCAGCATCTCGTAGAGCACCACTCCCAGTGAGTAGATATCGGTACGAGCGTCGAGGTCTTTCAGGCCCTTGGCTTGCTCAGGCGAGATGTACTGGGGCGTGCCGACCATTATGTCGCGGGAGAGGGTGGATTCACCGGCCTCGGCCATGCGCGCCAGCCCGAAGTCCGTCAGGTAGACCCCGCCATCAGGCGTGAGGAGGACGTTGGAGGGTTTGATGTCGCGGTGCAGGACACCTCGCTTGTGGGCGTAAGTCAGGGCCCCGCCGACTGCCCGCGCGATACGCAGCACCTCTTGCAGTTCCAAGGGGCCGTGTTGCATACGGGCCTTGAGCGTTTCCCCTTCGACAAAACGCATCACCAGGTAGGGATGCCCGCGATGCTGGGAGAAATCGTAGACGGGGATGATGTGAGGATGGTCGAGTTTGGCGACGATGCGAGCCTCTCGTTGGAAGCGCGCCAGGAAGTTGGGATCTCCCATGAGGGCCGGGTGCATGACTTTGATGGCGACGTAGCGGTCAAGTGCCGGGTGGTAGGCCTTAAAGACCGTGGCCATACCTCCCTGGCCCAATTTCTCCACGACGCGATATGCGCCCACGTTTTCGCCATTAGCAAAGGGCATCGCTGTCTCCTCTCTCTATTTGTCCATCAACACCGCCACGCCCAGCAGGGCTTTGCCCTCCAGGAATTCCAGGCTGGCCCCACCGCCGGTGGAGACGTGAGTCATCCGGTCTGCCAATCCAGCCTTGCGCACCGCCGCCGCCGAGTCGCCACCGCCGATGATGGTCACACCGTCCAGGTCGGCGAGCATTCGCGCCACGTCGAAGGTGCCCTGTGCGAAGCCAGGCATCTCAAACACGCCCAGCGGCCCGTTCCAGACCACCGTCTTGGCCCCGCCCAGCGCCGATTCGAAGGTGGACACGGTCTTGGGGCCGACATCGAGGACACGCCAGCCAGGGGAGACTTCGTTTGGCGCCACGACCCGGCTGTTGGCGTCGTTGTCAAAAGCGTCGGCGATGACCACGTCCACAGGCAGGACCAGCCGCCCCCTGGCGCTCTCCAGGAGCACTTTGGCCACTGGTACTGCCTCTTCCTCGACCAGACTGTCACCCATCTCGAAGCCCATCGCCCTGAAGAAGGTGTTGGCCATACCGCCGCCGATCAGCAGCCGATCGCATTGATTCAGAAGGTTCTTGATGACGCCGATCTTGTCGGAGATTTTGGCCCCACCCAGGATGGCGACGAAAGGATGCTCGGGGTTCTCGACCGCCCGGCCGAGGAACTCCAGTTCCTTCTCCATCAGGAAGCCGGCCACGGCTGGCAAGTGGTGCGCCACCCCCTCGGTGGAGGCGTGAGCGCGGTGGGCCGAGCCGAAAGCGTCGTTGACGTAGATATTGGCCAGGCTGGCCAGTTGTTGGGCGAACGCGGGGTCGTTGGCCCTTTCCTCTGGGTGGAAGCGGGTGTTTTCCAGCAGGACGATGTCGCCGGGTTGCATTGCCTGGGCCGTCGCTTCGACCTCCGGCCCGACGCAGTCGTCGAGTTTTCTCACCGGACGGCCCAGCAGTTCCGCCAAGCGCGTCGCCACCGGGTCCATCATCAACCCTGGCACAACCTTCCCCTTGGGCCGGCCCAGGTGGGAGCAGAGGATCAACGCTGCGCCGTGCTCCAGCAGGTAGTGGATTGTGGGGAGTGCCGCCCGGATGCGGGTGTCGTCGGCTACCGCGCCCTCCTTTAGCGGCACGTTGAAGTCCACGCGCACCAGCACGCGCTTCCCGTGCACATCCACGTCACGGATAGTCTTCTTGTTCATCGGTCTCCTCTTGCCCCTGCGCGAGGTATACCCCGAGGCGCTCCAGCAACTCACGCGCCAGGGTAATTGCCTCTCGCGCCATTACCTCCGATATCTCAGCCTCGTACTTGTAGCGTCCTTGTTGCGGCTCTCCAGAGCCCGGTTAAGCCATCTTCCCAGGTGAGAGGGAAGCTGCCCGGTCTTCAAAAACAAATCGCTGAACAGGCGGATTGTGGCTCCGTGTCGGGTTGGCATACGCTCGACCTCGCTCAGGAGCAGAAAGGCCTTGGCGCACAGTTCGGCCGCGTTGTAGGCGCTGTCAATCGCTGTACGGGGATAGCCTGCCTCGAGATTGTTTTCAGCTCCCGACAAATACTCGTGGGCCAGCCAGTAGTAGTTATCAGCAGCCTGCCGCATAAGCTCATCCCTGTTCATAGTGTAGATCTCCTTGCCCTGACGCAGGGTCGAATAGATGAAATAGGAATCAGGTACGAGCAGTTGACTGAAAGGGACAATGATGGCCTCGACACTGTGAGGCGCGGGTACGATGAGCCAGGCATCGTAACACATATCCCGTATCGCCTCCAGATCGCGGGTGCCGAAGACCAGCACATCCACGTCGCTATCCGGCTCGGAGTCGCCCGAGGCCACGCTGCCGAAGAGCACGATCTTAGCAATCAGCTCCCGCGCCGGGCCGGCCAGCAGCATCTCCACAAAATGCTGCAAGGCCAGCAGCTTTTCGTAGTGAACTCCGCTGGTGGCTTGTAGTTCCGTGCCGTCAATGCGCACCGGCGGCCAGGTCTCTTCACCTTTCGCCGCCATCGCTCCCCCGTCGTGCTACGGGAAATCAGTGGATCAGTAGATGAGTACAACAGGGCGCTGTTGTCCTTGTCTGCTTGTATCCTTATTTCCTCGTCTATTTCCCTGCCATCAACTTCACCAGGTCGGCCATACGTACCGAGAAGGCCCATTCGTTGTCGTACCAGGCGAGTACCTTGAAGAAGTCATTGCCTATGGCCATCGTGCTGGGTGCATCGAAGATGGATGAGCGGTCATCGCCCTTAAAGTCCATGCTGACCAGCGGCTCCTCGGAATAGCCCAGGATGCCCTTCATTGGGCCTTCGGAAGCAGCCTTCATTGCCGCGTTGATCGCCTCGATGCTGGTCGGTTTCTCCAGCAGCACTACCAGGTCAACGATTGAGACAGTTGGCGTGGGGACGCGCAGAGACATGCCGTTCATCTTGCCATCCAGTTCGGGCAGAACCAGGCCAATCGCCTTAGCAGCGCCGGTGGTGGTGGGGATCATGTTGAGGGCGGCAGCCCGCGCCCGCCGCAGGTCCCGGTGGGCCAGGTCCAGGATGCGCTGGTCGTTGGTGTAGGAGTGGATGGTGGTCATCAAACCCTTGGCGATGCCGAAGTTGTCGTGCAACACCTTGGCGACGGGAGCCAGGCAGTTGGTAGTGCATGAGCCCATCGAGATGATGCGGTGGTTCGCCGGATCGTACTTCTCGTCGTTCACGCCCAGTACCACCGTCAGGTCCACGCTGTCGGCTGGTCTGGCCGGGGCACTGATGATGACCTTCTTCGCCCCCGCCGGGTCAATGTGCGCTGCGGCCTTCTTTCCATCGCGGAAGACGCCGGTGGATTCGATCACGACCTCCACGCCCAGGTCACCCCAGGGTAGTTTCGCTGGGTCGCGCTCGGCGAAGACCTTGATGCGGTCGCCGTCCACGATGATGTCCCCTTCGACCACCTCAACCGTACCGGTGTACTTGCCGAAGTTAGAATCGTACTTGAACAGATGCGCATTGGTCTCGGGCGGGAAAAGGTCATTGATAGCGACGACGTCAAACTCGTCGCGGTAGTTCTCCTTCATCGCCTTGAGTACCTGTCGGCCGATACGGCCAAAACCGTTGATACCTACTTTCACTGTCATCGTCATGCTCCTTTCATCCGTGGTTTATGGAACCATAGTCTGTCTCGATACGCGCCTAGGGCACTACTCGACCAGCGGCGCTCAGTTGCATGTGGTGGCGAGTTTCGCGTCATTGCGGAAGTTCTTTTCGGGCCCGCAGTTTACTGTGCTTGGCGGACTGCCACTGTGCATTTACCGTTCTGAGACCAGTTGCACCAGTGCCCGCGCCAGTTTGTCGCTGTCGTGACGCCAGGGGTGGGCATGATCTATCAAGTCGGCGGTGACTACTCGGTATCCTGCATTGAGCGGGAAGTCCGCCGGCACCAGAGCGACCCCGGCGGGCGCATCGAAATCCACGTCCAGGTTGTCGTTGGCCAGTACCACCGGGAAGAGGTCGGCACCCATGTGTGTCTCCAGTGCCGTGACGTGCTCGCCCGCGCTGTACCCCTCCGTCTCGCCGCGCTGGGTGGCGACGTTGCACACGTAGACCTTGAGTGCCCGGCTGGCCGCGACCGCTCGCGCCACGTCAGGCACGAGCAGGTTGGGAAGGACACTGGTGTAGAGGCTGCCGGGGCCAGCCACGATCAGGTCCGCCTCCAGCAGCGCGCTCACCGCGCCAGGGTAAGCCGGGGCGTCGTCAGGCTCCAAGTAGACCCGTTCGATGGCCCCACTTGCCTTGGTGATACTCGACTCACCGGCCACGCGACTAACTCCAACTGGCTCGGCTCGCAGATCGGCCATCAGTGTCACGTCGCATAGCGTGCTGGGCAGCACGCGCCCCTGCACTGCCAACACCCGCCCCGATTCCAGGATCGCCCGTTCGAAACTGCCAGTCACCTCCGCCATCGCGGTGATAAAGAGATTGCCAAAACTGTGGCCGTTGAGGCCGCTGTCATTGTCGCTCGTCCTGAGCGCCTGCCCTGAGTGTAGTCGAAGGGAAGCCCAAGGAAAGCGGTACTGGAACAACTGGGTCGTCAGCGCCTCGTCGTCGGCCAGCGCGGCGATGCAGTTACGGAAGTCGCCCGGAGGCAGCACGCCCAGTTCGCGCCGCAGTCTCCCTGAACTGCCCCCGTCGTCGGCGACGGTAACGATGGCGGTGATGTTGGAGGTGTACCGCTTGAGGCCGCGCAGAAGGACGGAAAGGCCGTGCCCACCGCCGATGGCGACCACCTTCGGCCCTCGCTCCCGCTGGCGATACTGATATACAGCTTTCACCAGCGTCTCTGGGTTGAGGTCCACGAATGGGGCCAGCAGCGCCCGATTGAGGCCGAGCAGCGCGAACACCACTGCTACCACACCGACCAGTCCGAAGAGCCCAGCCCGTAGACCGCGTGGGATGAATTGAAAGGTCAGGAAGTAAAAGATGCTCGGCAAGGGGTAGAATTGCCTGAGCAGAAAGCTGAAGCCCAGGCTTAGAAACGTGATGCCACAGGCCAGAAGTAGCAGCCAGCGTTTGACCCCCATGCCGGGTGTCATCCATTTAAGGATGGACTGGATGTGCCGACGGAGTTTCATCGTTCGCTTCAGCTGTTTCTGTGTGCTTCATCTTTACCCGCAGCGACGCTATTATAACCGAACGCGGTATGGACGTCAACAGACGCTCCTCCACATTAGGACAATCGGCATTTTCCTTACCAACGCTCCCAGCCCTCGTCCTCGAGGGCGACGCAGGCAGGAAGTCCCATCAGAGGAGACTGCATTCGCGCTATGGGACGCCCCCGAGACGGGGGCTTTGAGCGCAAGAAAAGAATGCGATTGCCCTACCTCCGCATTCTACAGCATACGGGCCGGAGGTGAACTCCGGCCCTTTCAACGCCAGTGCCCGTGGCCCTGGTCGGCCCGGCGCAGGTGGAGCGCGGCCTGGATGGTGTAGACAGCAGCGGTGATAGCGGCGTGCAGGGCCATGGTGAACGACGCCACCAGCGGCATGCCCAGCAGGATGCTCAATAGCAGGTGGAGAGAGTAGGTATTGCGCCGCCCGTCGAAGCGGCGGAACGCCTGGTCAAAGGGAGCGTAGTCAGCCATCGATATGCCAGTCACCTGCTTGAACTGCATAGAGACGTGGCGGGCGAAGGAGTCGCACAGCAGCATCACCGTACCGAGTGCCAGCGGGAGCAGACTCCCGGTCAGACGATATATCCCCCAGGCGAACCCGGCGTACCACGCCTGCTCGTACAGACAGTCTAACGAATGTTCCAACTCGCCCAGTTTGGAGGTCAGTCCCTTGACCCGGGCCAACTTGCCATCCAGCCCATCCATTACGTTGACCACCAGCGCCAGCAGCACACCGGGCAACAGGTTGCCGCTCAGGAACAGCGCGGCCACGGCGAACCCAACCAGGCTGGTGAGTGCACTCACTTGATTGGGCGTGACAGGCAGGTCTGCGATGTGGTGTACGATCCAGTTTTCGATGGGACGATGAATGTACCAGGCGATGACGTCGAGCGTGCCCTTCTGTGCACTCTCGACGAGCGCATCTTTGCAGCGCCGCGCGTCGGCCGGCGTCCGGATGTGGAACCAGAGGGGGCGCACCGCCCGCCTGGAGCCAGGTATGTATGGATCAATGGCAGCTATGTCGAGGGCGGAGACGGGATGGGTCTGGGCCAGTTTGCTCAACTGACCGACCCATCCCCTTTCTCCCCACTCGCGAGGGACGCCCAACATGCGCGCCGGACAGACAGTCGCTCCAGCATACCCCCCGTTGGTCGTCGCAAGCCCTGTGCCGATGGCCTGCAATCGGCCACCCTCCACCGCCACGGGCACGGCCTGGGTGGACAGAGGCTGGCTGTCGTAGACCACGACGCACTCCTCTGGCTGCGCCAGCAGCGTGTGCAGGATCCGCCTGTCCAGGACGTAGTCACTTTCGACGACGAGGACACGCTGGTCAGGAGTTAGCCCTAAGCTCGCAGCGTTGCACTCGGAGTTTACCACGTCCACGGATAGCCCGAGGCGTTCGACCCCGCTCCGCACCGATTGTGGCCATTCCTGCGCAGGGTTTCTCGCGATGATGACGACGTCGCGCGGCCCGATGGCCCGCAACGTGCGCAGCAGCCTTTCGATCACCGGCATACCACACAGTCTGATTGCAGCACCTGCCCCGCCCTCGGCGCCCCCGGCGATGGGGATGACGGCGATGCGTGGGAGTGGTTGCCTCTTGTGGTGTGTCATAGTTACGCCTCCCCGTAGAGGGCTGGTTGAAAAAGCGACCTGCTGCGCGTCCGCAGCACGCGCTCGGCACGGCGCAGGTCTGCCGGAGTGTCCACGTCTGTCCAGAACAGGCCCGACACGTCGCAGGCTCTTAACCCGCTTCCATCCTCGATCAGCCACCGGCACGCCTGAGTGACTGTCGGTGCAGAGACTCCGGTCGCGCATAGAGTCTTCACCGCCTCGAAGATGGCCGGCGTCAGCCAGAACGTGCCTGTGTCCAGGCCGTTCCAGCGCGGAAGGTTCTTGCCGATGCGCTCGATCCGTCCCGTCAGGTCCACCCACACCTGGGTGGCCTCATCCACTTGGACGATGGGGGAGGGCTGACGGTCCACGCAAAGGGTATCCTGCGTGGGCTGTGTTGCCAGCAGGCGCCTGACCAGGCGGGGCGAGATCAGATGGTCGGCCATCGTCAGGATGAATGGCTCCTCTCCGACGGCCTCGCGTGCTGCGTAGAGGGAGAGGCCGTTGCCGTCGTACCTGTCTGGGCTCTCCACGTAGATCAGGCGCGCACTGCGATAGCAGGTCCCGCCCAGCGCGTGCCGAATCTGGTCACTCAGGTGTCCCACAACGATAATCAGCTCGGTCACTCCTGCCTCGATCAGTGCGTGCAGCCCATACGTTACAATAGGGCATCCAGCGACTGCCACCAGTGGCTTGGGTGTATGGCGCGTGAGGGGATCGAGGCGGGTACCATCGCCGGCAGCCAAGATTACGCCTTTCATATTGTACCTCCTTCCGCTATGCGTTCTGATCACTTGATACTGGGTGCTCAATACTGGATGCTGGAGGATGCTGTGACGGCTCCCTCGACTGCATCGGGAGCTTCAGGTGAGCGATTACAAAAAGACCAGCGCAGCAGCAGGCCGCTCCTGTCTGTTAAGACACCGGTATTTCATTTGTCGCTTCCTGCTGCTGACGGGGTTAGCTGACGGGTTCGGGTCGGAAGCCTGCCCTACTTATCGTACAGGCGAGATTTTCCCCCTCGTGCTGCTTCCCCCGCTCCCCGGTTGGGGACTAGGCCCAATACCGTTCGGTCAGGAAAGCGAGCGCTGGTCGAGCGTCACCCTGAGTAGCGGAGTGTAGGCCCGAGGGACTGTATCGAGAATAAGCGGGCGGCTCTTGGGAGGTCTTGCTCGCATTCGGGCCAGCGCCTTGGTCTCGATACGCTACGCTACTCGACTGGCGGTGCTTAGCCTAGTTTTCGCACTCCGCTAGCAGCTAAATCAGGCCAGTCGTCCTGAGTGCCGCGAAGC
>JBHIET010000096.1:0-10909 GCA_046760785.1 Anaerolineae bacterium
ACGACCTTCGGCCTACCCTTCGTCTACGCTCAGGACGTAGCTCAGGATGCGATTCGGCTATGATCTGTACAATCACTGTTACGATTTCCAGGGGTGCGAAAAACAGGCTTAGCCGGACGATTTAGCGTCCGGCGGGGCGAGCAAGCAGCAGCAACACTTATTTGAAACACACCCCACCAATTTACCAACCTGAGGTGCGCAATGGCTTATCAAACGATCCTCGTCGTGGACGACGAACATCACATCGTTGAGGTCGTGCAGGACTATTTGAAGCAGGCCGGCTACCGGGTGCTCACCGCCCGCGATGGCCAGACGGCCCTGACGCTTGCTCGTCAAGGGCCGCCCGATCTGATTGTCCTCGACCTAATGCTGCCGGGCGGCCTGGACGGCCTGGAGGTATGCCGGCGCCTGCGCCGTGACTCGACCCTGGCCGACGTACCCATCATTATGCTGACGGCCCGCACCGAAGAGACGGACCGGCTCATCGGCCTGGAGTTGGGCGCCGACGACTACGTGACAAAACCTTTCAGCCCCCGCGAGGTGGTGGCCCGCGTGCGGGCGGTGCTGCGCCGCGCCGGGGGTGATTTTCAACCCTCGAGCGTCGTCCGCGTCGGAGATCTGGAGATTGATCTGACCAAGCGGAGCGTGACCGTCGGCGGGGAGCCGGTCTCTCTCACCCCCACCGAGTTCGATCTGCTGGCGGTAATGGCCCGCAACCCTGGCCGCCCCTTCACCCGGGCGCAACTGATGGACCTGGTCTACGATGTGGCCTACGCCGGTTATGAGCGGGCGATTGACTCGCACATCAAGAACCTGCGTCGCAAGATTGAGCCTGACCCCCACGAGCCTCGCTACGTTATCACCGTTTACGGGGTAGGTTACAAGTTTGGGAGTTGAAGATGACGAAAGGCAGAGCGGTAAAGTTCCACTTGCGTTTTTTTTGGCAACTGATCATTGCCTTCGCTCTGGTCACTATTCTGGTCGGAGGTGGCATGTTCCTGGCCGGTCGCGCTGCTCTGAACAGGCTGGAACCTCTCGCCCGCGACAGGTACGCCGTGGTGATACGTCTCTGGACCGACCGTCTGGCTGGCTACTACGACCAGTGGGGAAGTTGGGAGGGGGTTGATACCCTGATTGCCGCTTATCCTTGTGGGCCTAGTTGGGAGCCTTGGGACGAGGACTGGCAGATGGACTACGTCTTGGCTGCGGCGGATGGCACGATTGTCTCGGCCAGCGACGGCGAGCAAGTGGGCCAGACGTTGGACCGCTGGGAACTGAAGCGGGCCACCCCCATTGTGGCGAACGATCAGCCGGTTGGTTTCCTGATTCTGCCTCCATTCTACCCATTGAGGCTGGGGGCTCCTTCTATCGTCAGTCGTGCTTTGCAGGGCTTCCTGCTGGCCGGGTTGGCTATTGGGGTAGGAAGTTTGATCGTCGGCCTGGTCCTCTCGCGCGGCATGAGCCGGCCGCTGGTGAACCTGACGGCGGCAACCCGCGCTGTGGCCGCTGGCGATCTCGATGTGCGGGTCCCCACTCGATATCCTGGCGAGATGGGAGAGCTAGCCGTTGCCTTCAATCGGATGGCCGAGGACCTGGCCCGCGCCGACGAGTTGCGTCGCAATCTCACAGCCGACGTGGCCCACGAACTGCGCACCCCCCTGAGCGTCATCCGGGGCAAGCTGGAGGGCGTGCTGGATGGAGTGTACCCCGCCACCTCCAAGCACCTGGAGCCCGTCCTGGAGGAGATCCGGTTACTCACCCGGTTGGTGGAGGACCTGCGGCTGCTGGCCTTGGCCGAGGCAGGCCAACTGGCCCTGGAAAAGCGTCTGATGGACATCGGCGACCTGCTGCGGGACGCCCAGGTTAACTTCAGCCCTCAGGCGGATGACCGGGGCGTGACACTGGCCCTCGACCTGCCCGCCCAACTCCCAAGAGTCATGGCCGACCGGCGGCGCATCGCCCAGGTGCTGGGCAACCTGCTGACCAACGCGCTGCGCCACACGCCGCAGGGTGGTTGCGTGACTCTGGCCGCAGTGGCGGGTGAGAGGGCAGTGGAAGTGACCATAGCTGACACAGGGGCAGGTATCCCTCCTGAGGATCTGCCCTACATCTTTGAGCGCTTCTGGCGGAGAGATAAATCCCGCTCGCGGGCGGGTGGGGGAAGCGGGCTGGGGTTGGCGATTGCCAAACAGCTCGTGGAAGCCCACGGTGGGACGATCCGCGTGGAGAGTACGCCAGGTGGGGGCTCCAAGTTTCGGTTTACACTGCCTACGGTCTGACCAGATCTGCATCGAATCCTAACTGCTTCTTCATCACCTCTTTATATCTCTTTGGTACAATGCAAGCAGGTTGGAGGAAAACCAACCCAAATCCAAACAGGGAGGAGGTGAATCAGATGACAAAGAAAAGGCTTATCCTTCTGGCCGGTGTGGCGTTGGCTGTGCTACTGCTGGCCGGGCTGGTTGGAGTGGCCGTTGTATCCGCTCAGGAGCCCACGCCCGAGACTCCCGTTCCCTTCGGGCACGGTGGTGGCTGGCGTGGCTTTGGCCGGCCCGGCGGCGGTCGTGGCATAGGCGGCTTTGGCTGGGCTGGCGGTGGCCAGTGGACGATGTTCGACACGGCGGCCGAGGCCCTGGGACTGACCCCTGAGGAACTCTTTGCGGAACTGCACGGGGGTAAGACACTGGAAGAGATCGCCGAGGAGCAGGGCGTGGAGATGGAAGCGGTACAGGACGCGATGAACGCTGCCCAGAGCGAGGCCATGCAGCAGGCCATCCAGCAGGCCGTGGAGGATGGGCGCATCAGCCAGGAGCAGGCCGACTGGATGCTAGAGGGACTCGAACAAGGCTTCTTCCCCGGAGGGCGAGGTTTTCGAGGACAGGGCTTTGGTCGTGGTGGGGCGGATGCGATTGCTCCCAGGGCGACTGATCGCGCGGCTCACACCGATGGTTGATTAAGAGATGGAGGCGCACTATGCACGATATTGGGGAGGGACACCCCGGTGTTCCTCCCCGCAGCATTTGTACAGCCCAAATCCGGCAGGAGCGGGACCGTTTTGGCTCAGAAGGGGGAACATCTGAGTGACCTACATTGAGCCTCCACAGTTTCTTTACAACTTGTTTACACTCTCGTGGTATATTACGCCGGTAAACGGGGAAAAGGAAACGGATTTCAGTACACTCAAAGGGCACAAACAAGTGATGACCAAGCGCAAGATACTGGTGGTTGACGATGAGCAGAAAATCGTCGAGTTGATCCGGCTCTATCTGGAGCGGGACGGCTATCAGGTGCTCGTCGCCTACGATGGCCTGAAGGGCCTGGAGTTGGCCCGGCATAAGCGGCCGGCCTTGATCTTGCTGGACCTGATGTTGCCCGGAATAGACGGCCTCGATGTCTGCCGCATCCTGCAGACCGAGTCCGACGTGCCGATTGTCATGCTCACGGCCAGGACCACCGACGAGGACAAGCTCATCGGCCTGGAACTGGGAGCCGACGATTACATCACCAAGCCATTCAATCCTCGTGAGGTGGTGGCCCGGGTGCGGGCGGTGTTGCGGCGGGCAGGTAAAGAGGTTGCCCAGAGGCCGACGGAGATAAGGTTTGCCGATCTGGTCATTGACCGCCGCCGCCACGAGGTGCGGGTAGGGGATGGGGCTGTGCCACTCACTCCCACCGAGTTCCGGCTATTGGAGGTGCTGGCCGGGGAGCCGGGCCGGGTCTTTACTCGCTTGGAGCTTTTGGATCGAGTGTTGGGCTATGATTTTGAGGGTTTCGAGCGCACGATAGACGTTCACGTAAAGAACCTGCGCAAAAAGATCGAGCCGGACCCCAAGGAACCAACCTACGTCCAAACCGTCTACGGCGTGGGTTACAAGTTCGGTGAGGATTGATATGTTCTATTCCCTTTGTTTCTTACACCTCCCCGCTCGCAGCCCCCGTCCCAGGCGAGGTTCACCCGACTCACCCGCCCTCGAGACGAGGGTTGGGAGCGTTTAGATAGGCTACAAGTTCGGCGAGGATTGAGATGCTCCACTCCCTTCGTTTCCGCCTGCTCGTGGTGCTGATCCTGGTGGTGGTGGTCGCGGTGGGTGGCATCGCCCTCGCCAGCACCCAGGTCACCACCAGGACGTTCCAAGGCTATGAAAATCAGCGGGGAATGATGCGTGACCGGCGCTTCAAAGGGTTCCTGGTCGGGCACTACGCCCGGCACGGAGACTGGTCTGGCGTGCAGTTGGAGCTCGAACGGATGGGGCAGATCACAGGGGAACGGGTGGTCCTGGCCGACGGGCAGGGACGGATCGTCGCCGACTCAGAGGGAGAACTGATCGGACAGCCGGTGGGGCAGGATTGGGGCGCACCGGCCGCGCTGGTCGCCTATGATAACGTACCGGTGGGTGCCCTATATGTCGGTGTCCCCGATTCGCCGGGGCTCGTGGGGAATAATGGTTTCCTGGCTTCCGTCAACCGCACTTTGCTGCTGGTAGCTGTGGTCGCCGGCCTCGGCGCAGTGTTGCTCATTCTGGGGCTTGCGCGTCGTATCCTCGCGCCGGTAGAGGCGCTGACGGAAGCTGTGCGTCGGATGAAGGCGGGGGACCTGAGCCAGAGGGTGGAGATCACGTCGAGCGACGAGATCGGTGACTTGGCGCGGGCTTTTAACAGCATGGCCGATGGGCTGGCCCGCCTCGAGGAACTGCGCCGTCAGGTGGTAACCGATGTGGCTCACGAGTTGCGCACCCCCCTGACCAACATCCGGGGTTACTTGGAGGCGCTGCGGGACGGCGTGGTGAAACCAGAGGAGCGCGTCATTGACTCGCTCCACGAAGAGGCGATGCTCCTCAATCACTTGGTGGACGATCTGCAGGACCTGTCCCTGGCCGAGGCGGGACAGCTCAGGCTCGAAATTCAACCGGTGGCGCTGGCCGACGTGGTGAATCGGGCCGTCGAGGCGCTGCGTCCCCGGGTGGAGGCTGAGAGGGTGGCGTTGCAGGTTGACCTGCCGGAGGATTTTCCCCTCGTGGACGTTGACCCCCGGCGGATCGGCCAGGTGTTGCGCAACCTGCTCGAAAACGGGCTGACCCACACACCACCGGGTGGGGAGATCACTGTGGCTGCATGCACCGGCGAGGGGGTAGTTGAAATCAGCGTGCAGGACACTGGGGCCGGCATCGGCGCCGAGGACCTGCCCTACGTCTTTGAGCGGTTCTACCGGGCTGACAAGTCGCGGTCGCGGGCCACCGGTGGGGCAGGGTTGGGGTTGGCCATCGCCAAGCAATTAGTCGAGGCTCACGGCGGACGAATATGGGTCGAGAGCGTCGAAGGAGAGGGCAGCGTCTTTAACTTTACGTTGCCAGTAGGATAGACCTTTAGGGTTTCGGAAAACCCTAAAGGTCTTTTGGGAGGCAAAGCAATGGAAGGTTTGATGGAAAAGCGTAAAACCTGGATCGTTCTAACTGCTGTGCTGCTTTTGCTGGTCGGGGGCGGGTATGCTGCTTACAACCGCTACTTTGCCCTGGCCGAGGAGCCGCAGAAGCCTGCGCTGCAGATGGCGACGGTGAC
Source organism: Anaerolineae bacterium (assembly GCA_046760785.1). Taxonomy (GTDB): domain Bacteria; phylum Chloroflexota; class Anaerolineae; order B4-G1; family B4-G1; genus JBHIET01. Next base: position 5,557 of record JBHIET010000096.1, read on the forward strand.
CCGAGGGGACATTATTATCACAACCGACGGCAGCGGCGAGCTTGTACCGGCAGCCGAGTTGGTATTGACCTTCCACACCAGCGGCGTGCTGGACGAGCTGCCGGTAGAGGTTGGCGACCAGGTGCGGGAGGACGACCTCCTGGCCCGGCTGGAGACGGATAAACTGGAGCGGGCAGTGGTCGAGGCAGATATTGAAGTGCAGTTGGCCCGACTTGAGTTAGCCGAGGTCCGTGAGGGGCCGAGTGAGGCCGAGTTGGCCGATGCCAGGGCCGCCCTGCGGGACGCCCAGGCCGAGTTGGAACTGGCACAGGACGCCTACCAGCGCACCTTCGACTCCAGCCTCGATGACAGGGCGGAGTATCAGAAACTTTTGTACGACTGGTACGTCGGCTACTACCAGAGGAGGAAGGCCGAGTTCGAAGCGGGGGACATCAGCCAGAGCGAGCACGACCACGCGATGAACGCCATGATTTCGGCGCAGGGGCGGTGGCAAGATGCCGTCAACGATGCGCTTGCCGAGGAGGCCCAGGCCGCGAACCGGGTGGCCCAGGCCCAGAACGTGGTCTACCAGGCATGGGAGAATTTGCAGCTTCTAGAGAGTGGACCCCTCACCGATACCTTAGTACGGGCCGAGTTGGACGTGGATCAGGCATTGCTGGCGCGTGAAGAAGCGCTCGCCGACCTGGGAGCGTCACAGCTCTATGCACCTTTCGACGGCGTAGTGATGGACATCGCGGCGGAGGTAGGTGATCAGGTGGGCACCAACACTCCCATCCTCACTCTGGCCGACCTATCAGAGCCACTGCTGCGTTTCTGGGTGGAGGAAGCGGATATGAGCAGCGTAGCGCCAGGCAACCCGGTGAACATTGTCTTCGAAGCCTTGCCTGACGATACCTTCACCGGGGAGATCGTCCGCGTGGACCCGGTGCTGGTGACGGTGGATGGCACGCCGGCCGTTCAGGCCTGGGCACGTCTGGACCCCAGTGCTCAAGAAACCAATCTTCTCTCCGGGATGACGGCCGAGGTCGAGGTCGTCGCTGCCGAAGCCAGAAACGTGCTGCTGGTGCCTGTGGAGGCGTTGCGGGAGCTGTCGCCAGGTCAGGAGCCACCCGAGCCGGGCATCGCCACCGCCCAGGCGCACCGGGGCGACCTGATCGTCTCTGTCAGCGGATCGGGCACATTGTTGCCGGCTTCGGAGATTGCTCTCGGCTTCCAGACCGGGGGCTACCTGGACGAGGTGTTGGTGGAAGTGGGGGAGCGAGTGCAAGAGGGTGAGGTGCTGGCCAGATTGGAGACGGATGACCTGGAATTGGCCGTGGCCGAGGCCGATATCAAAGCGCGTCAGGCTCAGCTCGACCTGGCCGATGCGCTCGAGGGGCCTAGCGATGCCGAGTTGGCAGATGCCAGAGCAAACCTGCAGAGCGCCCAAACCGCGTTGGCAGTCGCGTGGTACACCTACAGTTCCACGCTCAACTCTGACTTCGATTCTGCCGTGCGCAACCGCCTGATTGTGTTGCAGTGGTCCGTTGATCAAGTCTCGGAGCTTGAGGAAACCGACGCCAGCCAGGATGATCTGGAGGAGGCGTGGGACGAACGGGCCTTGGCAGAGTATCGGTTCAACGAGGGCCTGCACCAGGCGGAGATGGAGGAGCTCGATGCCTGGAACCAGCTGGATCAGGCCCAGAACGGGGTCTACCAGGCGCAGGAGAAGCTGGAGCTTTTGCAGAGCGGCCCCACGACGGACACCATCATGCGGGCCCAACTGAAGGCAGACCAGGCGGCGCTGGCGCTCGAGGATGCGCGTGATGCTCTGGAAGCGGCACAACTACGCGCACCCTTCGACAGTACCGTGGTGGACGTCACGGCGATACCAGGCGAGTACGTCGGCACAGCCCCAATCATCACCCTGGCCGACCTGGAGGAGCCGGTGCTGCAATTCTGGGTGGAGGAGACGGACATGAGCGGTGTGGCAGTGGGCGATCGGGTGGAGATCATCTTTGAGGCTCTGCCCGACGACACGTTCACTGGCGAGGTTATCCGCATAGACCCGGCGCTGGTGACGGTGGACGGCACGCCGGCCGTCCAGGCCTGGGCGAGCGTGGATACTGTCTCCGATTCGGCCAAGCTCCTCGGCGGCATGAACGCCGAAGTCGAAGTCATCTCCGCCGAGTCCAAAGACACGCTGCTCGTGCCGCTGCAGGCACTGCGCGAGTTGGGGCCGGATCAGTATGCTGTCTTTGTGGTGCAAGCGGACGGCGAGATGGTGCTGCGCCCGGTCGAGGTGGGGTTGATGGATTTTGTCAACGCCGAAATCCTCTCCGGTCTGGGGCCTGGTGAGATCGTCAGCCTGGGCGAGGAGGAAAGCACGGAGACAGAAACGCCAGAGGAGATGGAGCCTCCCCGGAACCCCATGATGCGCATGTTCGGAGGATGATAAACGTATTGCATATTGTGTATTCCGTATTTCGTAAACAGGATACGCAATACGAAACATGCAAAAGGAACACTATGACTGAACACCTGATCGAAATCACAGACTTGACCAAAGTCTATGGCGCTGGTGATGTGGCCATCCAGGCGCTGCGGGGCGTAAACGCAACGATCGAAAGAGGCGAGTTCGTCGCTGTGATGGGGCCTTCCGGTTCGGGCAAGTCCACGTTGATGAACATCCTGGGTTGCCTGGATCGCCCGACCAATGGCAGCTACGTACTGGACGGCGAGGACGTGAGCCGGTTGAGCAAGAACAAACTGGCCGGCGTGCGGAACCGCAAGATCGGCTTTGTCTTCCAGTCGTACAACCTGCTGCCGAGGTTGACAGCGGCTAAGAACGTGATGCTGCCGCTGTTGTACAACGGTCAGGAGCATCTGACCGATGGGGAGTGTTACGCACGTGCCATCGTCGCGCTCGAGTCGGTGGGGCTGGGCGACCGCGTGCGTCACCGGCCCAACGAACTGTCGGGCGGGGAGCAACAGCGGGTGGCCATCGCCAGGGCGTTGGTCAACAACCCCTCCATCATCCTGACCGACGAGCCAACAGGCAACCTGGACACCCAGTCCAGCGAGGAGATTCTGGAGCTACTGCACCAACTGCATGACCAGGGTGCGACCATCGTCATGGTGACGCACGAGCCCGGTATCGCCGACCACGCAGAGCGAGTGATCCATCTCCTGGATGGACAGATCGTCTCCGATAAGCTGAACGGGACGAGAAGGAAGAGAGGAAAAATATGAGCCTGTGGTGGACTTTCAAAGTGGCATGGGAGGGGCTGACGCTCAACAAGGCGCGCTCGTTCCTGACCACGCTGGGTGTCATCATCGGCGTGGGGGCCGTCATCGTGATGATGGCGGTCAGCGCAGGGGCTGAGGCCGAGATCGCCGACCAGATCAATGCGCTGGGTGCGAATCTGATCATGGCGATGCCTGCGTTCGGCCGGGGAGGATTCGGCCCCGGCGCGGGAAGGCCTCCCGGCTTTGATTACGAGGACATCGGCGCTATCGAGGAAAACGTGAACGGCGTCAGCGGCGTTTCGGCGGAACAATCCACCACTCAGGACATCAAGGCCGGCTCGACGACGCTGGAGAGCATCTCGGTCGTCGGCACGACCGCCAGCTTTCCCGAGGTGCGTGAATATGCAGTGGCGGAGGGGCGTTTCCTGACCGAGGAGGACAACGACCGCACCAGCAAGGTGGTCGTGCTGGGGTACGACGTCGCCCAGGAGCTTTTCGGCGACCGGAGTGCTCTGGGGCAATCCATCAAGATCGGCTCGACCAAGTTCACCGTCGTCGGCGTGATGGCGGAAAAAGGTGTGGTGGGCAACACCGATTACGACGGTCGGGTCTACATCCCCCTCACCGTGGTGTTCAAGAAATTCAGTAATGCACGATTTGGCGGCGATACCGTGCGCATCATCTACGTCTCTGCTGAGAGCAAAGAGATGATGGACAGCGTGATGTCGCAGGTCACGGACCTGTTGATCCGGCGGCGCGAGGTGGACCCGATGTCCCCTGACTTCAGTTTGATGACCCAGGACAGCATCATTGATATGCAGGCCTCAACGACCGAGACGTTCCGCAACCTGCTGGCCTGGGTGGCGGCGGTATCGCTGGTGGTGGGCGGCATCGGCATTATGAACATCATGCTGGTCAGCGTCACGGAGCGGACGCGGGAGATCGGGCTGCGGCAGGCGCTTGGGGCGCGCCCTCGCGACGTGCAGCTCCAGTTCCTGCTGGAGGCAGTGATGTTAAGCCTGATCGGTGGGCTGGTGGGGGTTCTGGCCGGCGTCGGGGGTTCCTATGCCTTCAACGAGTTGGGCACGATGCGCACTGCGTTGGTGCCGGTCTCTATCCCGCTGGCTTTTGGCGCGGCGGCGGCGGTCGGTATCTTTTTCGGCTATTACCCGGCGACCAAAGCGGCGCAGTTGGACCCGATTGAGGCGCTGCGGCGGGAGTGAGCGAATGAGCGAATCAGCGGGTCAGCGAGTGAGCGAGTCAGCGAATTCGGAAATGGAGGAAAATGATGAAGAGTTGGTACGTTGGGTTAGTGTTGGTTTTGATGATTGGGGTGTTGGCCGGATGCGGCGGAGGGGAGGCTACGCCAGCGGCGGATGAGGGAGGCGGTGGGGCCTACAGTAGCGAGATCCTCGATACGTCCTATCCCGATGCATTGAGCGCGGGCAATCAACTGGCGCTCGGCACGCTCAAGCTGGAGGAGACGGCGAAGGCCGTCACGCCCGAGCAGGCGGCGACCTTGCTTCCGCTGTGGCAGGCGCTCCGGGGCGGCGTGACGGACCAGGCCGAGGTGGAGGCCGTCCTGAAGCAAATCGAGGGGACGATGACCCAGGAGCAATTGGCGGCCATCGCCGCGATGCAGCTCACGCAGGAGGATCTGCGAGCCTGGATGGAGGATCAAGGGCTGGGCCTGGGAGGTGGCTTCCCCGGTGCTGCTGACATGAGTGAGGAGGAGCGGGAGGCGGTGCGTGCGACACGCCAGGCGCAGTTCGGGGGTGAGGGGATGCCACCCGGCGGAGAGATGCCGCCGGAGATGTCCACGCGCCGGGCCGAGTTCTCTGACATGAGCGAGGAGGAACGGGAAGCGCTCCGCGCGACCATGGAGGCCGGTGGCAGTTTCCCCGGCGGGGCAGGTGAGGGCGGCAGGGGCGGCGCCGGCGGAAGGCAGTTCATCTTTCTGCTGAACCCGCTGATCGAGCTGTTGACCGAGCGGGCGGCGGAGTGATCTGGCTCTACGTAAAAGAGGCGGAGCATTGCGCTCCGTCTCTTTTCTTGGGGGAGTGAACGCGCCGGGCTAAGTACAGCAAGGCATAGATTCGTTCCGAGTTCCCCGTTCGCCACGCCG
>JBHIET010000097.1:0-10769 GCA_046760785.1 Anaerolineae bacterium
AATCAGTCCCATGTGGCGTCAAAAGCCACTAGGCGGAGCACCTTCGAGACTTCCGCAGTCTGGCAGTTTGAATTGCGAAAGGCTCTCAGTTCAAAGTTACGCTTGTCTTCGCAGATCTGCCTGGCGACAGAGTCTACTCTTGAGGAGCAAGATTATGGACCGTGACAAGGAGCAAAAGGTTAAGGTACACGACGATTTTGCAGGTGAGGACGTTCTCATCACCACTGAAACTATTACTAGCGGCAGCGGCATCGCTATTGGACGTGGCGCCAGGGCTGTAGTGTTGCCAAAGGAAGCGGTGAAGCGCGCAGAGCTTGTCAAGACACCGGAGCTGAGCTTTGGAGAGCTGACTGCGCAGATTGACGAGAGCGACCTGCCGCAATACTTGAAGGGGAGGATGCAGTCGTACTTGGAGAACCTCCGGTTCGAGGTGGAGCGGGGTGAGGCGGCCGATGTGAAGAATGCCCGGCAGGTACTGAAGGAGATCAGCGGGAACATGCCCGAGTTGAACCAGCTCTTGTGGGGTTGGCTGGAGAGAACAGAGCATGTTTCCACCGCCATCAAAATCGTCGCTCGCAAGATGCTCACATAAGAAAACCCGGAAAGGCACATAGATGGCCGAACAGACTGGTACGGCTACCGAACCGGAGCGGCAGGAACGAGATTGGCCCAAGAACCTCCTGCCGTTCCTTCTGTTTCTGGCAGCGCTGGCGGCCCTGTACCTCGCGCTGCCGGTGCTCCACACCCCGGCGCTGACCGACGCGCTGCGTATTCTCCTGATCCTGATCGGTGGCTTGCTGCCAGCGATGATCTATAGCTCTTTCATCCAGATTCGGCTGCCCACCCTGTCCACCGAGTACAGGCAGAGCCTGCGACGGCTGGGATACCCTGAAAACGCACGGCAGTACCAGGACAAGTTCAACGAGATCTACGGTCAAAAGCTTAGGTCAGGCCGGCCACCACGCCCCGGAGACGCACAACAGAAGGACGAATTCGACGAGACCTACCGCCAAGAGGCCAAATTGGACCGATTGCCGTACGCCAACTCGCCGATTACTGTCGCCACCATCCTGGCGTTCGTCGGCTGGCTTCTGGTCTTCTTTCCGCCGGTCGGCACTCCCGAGGGTCTGGTTCCAAACCCGACGCCGTTGGCCTACGGCTTCCTGGGAGCCTACGTCTTTGGTCTCGGATCGCTGGTGCGGCAATACGTGACCGACGACTTGCAGCCCCGCTACTACGCCAGCCTGACCAGCCGCTACCTGACCGTGTTCGTGTTGTCGTGGTTGGTCACGCTGGTCGTGCAGGCAGAGAGCGACGGCAGTTCGCCCCCGGCCGGCAACTACCTGCTGGCGGCTTTCGTCATTGGCCTGTTCCCCTCGACCGGCCTGCGCGTCGCGCAGCGGCTGGGTACGGCGGCCCTGGGTATCGTCATCAAAGGCTTCAAGGAAGACCAGCCCCTGAGTCAACTCGACGGGCTCAACGCTTACCATGAGGACCGGCTGCTGCTGGAGGGGATCGAGAATCTGCAGAACCTGGGCTGTGCCAACATCGTGGACCTGATGCTCAAGACACGTTATCCGGTCGAACAGATCGTGGATTGGATTGACCAGGCGCTGCTTCATCTCCATGCGCGCGGCCGGATCGAGGACTTTCAAAAGAGTGGCCTGCGCACAGCGACCGACTTCCTCGACGCCTACGACGTGGTAGGGCTGTCGGATGACGAACTGGCCAAGCGGCGTGAGGACCTGGCACGCCTGTTGGACAGTCATCATTCCAACGAGATATCCGAGGCGCAGTTGGCCCACACGCTGACCCTGCTCGACACGACGGCCTCGGCGCTGCGGCTTGATCCCAATCTGTTTCATGTGCGCTACTGGCGAGAGCACGAATACGAGGCATTGCCGGAGGACGTCGAACGCCGCCGGACGCAGGCTGACCTGAGACTGATGCAAAGCCTGCCGGATGAGGCTATCGTCGCTTACAACGACTTGCTGCGAGATTTTCCAAACTACCACACCGCCCTGCTCTATCGCGGTCTGGCGTACTTCGCTCTGGGGGAATACAGTCAAGCGCTTGACAACTACACCACGGCCATTGAGCGTGGCGGTCCCAACTGGGAGAGCGCCCGCTACGCCTACGTGGAGCGCGGACGTGCCTTGCGGGAGTTGAAAGAGTATGCCGAGGCGGCCCAGAATTATCAAGACGCGCTCAAAGCCTACGAAGCTTTCCCCGAAGCGCACCTCGAACTGGCCTACGTCCAGATGACCTACCTGGGCCAGTACGACGAGGCGATTGATCACCTTCAGACCGTCATCGGCGAGGGATTCAAAGAGGCGGAAGCGCTGGCTAACCTCGGGCTGGTGCGTTACATGCGTTGGGACCAGACAGGCCGCCAGGCCGAGACGCGCGCTGTGGAACTGGGCCAGGCCAAGGCCGACCTCGAACGGGCATTGCGCCTGAAGCCCGATCTTATAGACGCTCGCCTCAACCTGGCCAAAGTCCTCGAAGACCTCGGACGCGAAACGGAGGCCATACGGACGTTGACGGAGGCACTACAGAGGCCGGAAACGGTCCCCGATCCCGAAAGTGCCTATCGCGCGCGCCTGCATCGCGGCAATCTCTACCTGAATCAGAACGACTACCAGTCAGCAATGGACGATTACAGGGCGGCCACGCAACTGGCCCCCGACGATGCGGCCGCCTTTTTCAACCTTGGCGTCGCCTGCCAGCACCTTGGTCAACTCGATTCAGCCCTGTCTGTCTTCCGCGATGCCATCCGCCTGAACCCGCGCCACGCGCCGGCGCACCAGGAACTCGGCGACGTGGCCTTCGCGCTCGATTTGCTCGACGATGCCGAGACAGCATACAGCACGGCGCTACAACTGACGCGCGAGGCCGGCGATCAGAGCGGGCAGGCGTTGGCACACCTGAGCCTGGGGAGGCTCTACCGGCGACTGGATGGCCGCCAATCGGACGCCCGGCGCGAACTGGAGCGGGCGATGGAGTTGGATGAGGATCTGGTCTACACCCGGGCCTCCTACGAGCTAGGGCTGTTGCACCTGGCTGCCGGTGGGCTCGAGGCAGCGGTCGCCTTGTTCGAGACGAGCGCCGAACTCTTCGACGTGTTGGGCCGCGTGCGAGCCAGCGCCGAGGCCAACTTGCAACTGGGCCGTGCCTACCTGGCGCAACAGGATCAGGCTGCTGCCGCTGAGGCGTTGGAGAAGGCCCGTCAGCAACTGGCTCGCGTCTTCGTGCCCCAGGACGCGGGCGACGCTCAACTTCAGCGAGACATCGAAGCCGAAATGGCCCGGTGTGGGTCAACTTAAGCCTGGAGTTTGGCAGAGTCCAGTTAAGCGAAGGGTCAGTCCCTCCTAGCTCCTCCCCAGCTCCTCCGCCTTCTGCCGGTAAGCCGCCATCTCCACGATGGCGGCTTCGACGCGGGCTTGCTCGGCGGCAAAGGCCATCAGGTGGCTCTCCAGCGACTCGCGGCCTGTAGTGAGCCCTTCGGCTCCCCTTCGGCTGCGCTCAGGGCAGGCGCTCAGGGCAGGCGAAGTCGAACCGGCAGTAGTCAGCGCGGCGGATGGGTCGCGCACGGCGCGGACGAAACCGGCCATCACCCCCTCGTCGCCACCGCCGTGACCGCTACCTCCTGTCTGCGGAATGATCCTCTCCACACGGCCGGTCAGGTGATCGTGAATCTCGATCCCATCGTCTAAGCCGTAGGCAAACTTGCCGCGCAGCGTAGCCCGCGTGCCGTCGTACCGCATGGTGCGCGCCTCCTCGTGGGAGTGGCCGTGCATCACCAGTACCACCGAAGTCCCGCTCTCGAACTCCATGTTGACCGTCTGATGATCCACCACGTCGTTGTCGCAACGGTAGACACACCGCCCGTAGGGGCCTGTCTGGAGGGCACGCAGGCGAGCCTCTGGGCTGATGTCCTCGGAGATAACGGAGACGGGCCACTCCTGATAGTCAAAGGCCGCATCCAGAGCGGGGCTCAGGCGACGGGCCGCCCTCATGAGCGAGGGGTGATCCAGGGCCAGACTGGCTCCCAGTCGCTCCAGCGCGGCGGAGGAACGGCGGGCCACGTGCATCAACGGAGTCAGTTCCAGGTACAAGCGCGGTGCATGCCAGGGACAATCGTCGGCGGCCGGACAGCCGTCGGTGCAACGCTCCGGGGCTCCTGGCGGCGCGTTCTCGGCGCGGAAGTGGATCAGCGAGCCAAACGAACTGAGCCGCGCGCACGGCCCCAGGTTCCAGTACAGGATGTCGAGGTCGTGGCAGCACTTGGCCAGGATCATTGGGCTTTCGATCCTGCTGTCGCGCCAGTTGCCGCGCACGAAGGAGTGGGCCATGTGCCAGTATACAACATTCTCGCGGTGCTCGACGGTGACGATGTCGCCCAGGCGGCCCGAGGTGATGATGTCGTGGAGGGTGGAGAAGAAGGGAGTATAGCGCAGGACGTGGCAGATTTGCAGCAATCGCCCGGTACGTTCGGCCGTCTGCACCAGCCGCACGCAGTCGGCCAGGGTGGTGGCCATGGGCTTCTCCAGCAGGACGTCGTAGCCGGCCTCCAGCGCGGCGACGGTGGGCTCGACGTGTAGCCGATCCAGCGTGCACACGAGCGCGGCATCGGCGATCTGCCGCCGGGCAAGCAAGTCCTCCCAGGTGTGGAACTGGAGCTCCGAGGGAATATCGTGGGCCTGGGCGAAGCGGGCGCGGCGGGCGTCGTGGGGCTCGGCGACGGCAACGAAGCGGATTTCGTCGGGGTGTGCCAGAGCGTAGGGACCGTAGGCCCCGTAGCCCCGGTCGCCAGCCCCGATCAGCACGGTGGTGAGAGGTTGAGTCATTTGATTCGCTTGTCACCTCCTGCTATTGATGGTATAATCGCGGCCTACACCTCGCTGCAAAGGAGGCCGCAGGCAAGTGGAAGTTATCGAACAGGCTGTCGTTGCATTCTTGGAGACGGTCCTGCATACCATTCACTGGCCCGGCGTGGTCATGATTATGGCCCTGGAGAGCGCCAATATCCCCATCCCCAGTGAGGTGACCATGCCTCTGGCCGGCTGGATGCTGGTACAAGAGAGCGGCCTCAGCATCTGGCACGCTGTCCTGTTAGGAGGTCTGTACGGCGCACTGGGTTGCACGTTGGGATCAGTCGGCTCTTATGCGCTGGGCTACTACGGCGGCCGGCCTCTGTTGAAAAGGTATGGCCGCTACATCCTCGTGACCGAGCATGATCTGGAGCAGGCTGAGCGATGGTTTAGTCGGTGGGGCGATTGGGCTGCCTTCATCTCGCGTCTGCTGCCCATCGTGCGCACGTTCATCTCCTTTCCTGCCGGGGTTGTGAAAGTCCCCTTGCTGCGCTTCACTGCGCTCACCTTCGTGGGATCCTTCATCTGGTGTGGGGTGCTAGCGGCAGCCGGCCATTGGTTCGGCTCGCAGTGGGAACTCGTTCGCACATACATGCGCCCCTTCGACATCCCTATCGCCGTTGTGTTTCTGGCCGGCTTCGCTTACTACGTCTATCGGCACATCGCACGGGCCCAGCGTCCAGCCGCCCCGGAGGAAGCCTCTGACTAATCCCCTCAGGTGACCAGGTATCGCTCGAAGAAGCCGATGACTTGTTCACGGTACTCGGCGGGCCGGGCTTTGTCTACCTGTCGGTGCACGGCCTCGGGGACGCGCCACAGTTCCTTAGGCTCGCCTGCCGTGGCGTAGAGCGCCTCCACGTCGGCGACGGTGACGTAGGGGTCGCGGTCGCCGTGAATGAAGAAGATCGGCCGGGGGGCGACCCGTCCTACCCAGTGGATGGGATCGGTCTCGACAAGGCGGACGCCCAGCCGCCACCCGGCGACGACGATGATTAGCCGCGCCAGCGGGAGTGTCAACCAGCGTGGTAGATCCATCTGGCGCCGCCGCGCCCAGCCCAGCATCGCACCTTCCAGCCGCGCGAAGCCGCCGTCGGAGACGATGGCACGGATGGCCTCGCTCTGCGGCGCGGTGATGATCCCCACACCGCCGCCCATCGAAAAACCTAGCACCCCCACCTCCTCGATTCCCCTCCCTTGCAAGTAGTCTATCGCCCCCAGCAAATCCTGACGCTCGAAGTATCCCAGGCTCACCCGGTCGCCCTCACTGCGGCCGTGGGCGCGGAAATCGAACATCAGCACATTGAAGCCGGCCTCGTGAAACCAGGGGGCATAGATGACGTCGGGGTCCATACTGCCGGCGTGGCCGTGGCAAAAGATGATGGTGCCCCGTGCGGGGTCGGCCGGGATAAACCAGCCGCGCAGCGCAACGCCATCGCGACTGGGGAAAGCGACGTCTTCGTAAGCCAGTCCGTAGTCGGCCGGACTGGTCTGCGCATTGGGGGTACGGCGTGCCATCAGCCGGCTTGACCCCGCCCACGCCAGCCCGGCGAGGGCCGCCAGCAGGAGGATGACAGCGCCAGAGCACAGCCAAAGGATGATCACGGCACCGTTCCTTCGGACAGCCCAGGGGCAGCAGGGACTTCCTCAGATGTGGTGGCCCTATCTTGGAGCTGCTCTGCCTCGTTCGCCAGCCTACGTCCAGCGACAGTCAACGCGGCGATAAACGCCACGGTCATCAATCCGAGCGATCCCACGAGCGCCAACATCCCGAGGCCCACCAGGGCAAGCCAGAGATCATCTCCCTCATACAACAACGCGCTGGAATTCATGAGCACCACACCCACGGAGGCGGCGTTCCACAACCCGTGGGTAGTTACGGCGGCAGCGTAAGCCCCCAGCAGTCGCAGAGGCCGTCGCACTGTCCAGAGTTGTCCCCAGCCCCAGCCGACCAATCCACCGGTGAAGCAATGCATTACCGTTGCACCGAAGCGGGCCACAGCTCCCGCTGTCCAGCTTTCCGCACCCCCCAATGCGCCATTGAACAGGTTCTCCGCCAGTGCAAAGCCGGCCCCGCCGGCCACACCCCACAGGAAGGCACGCGCGGGGTGGGGACGAACCCAGCGGGCCACCACGCCGGCAGCCACCGTCTTGAAAGCCTCCTCAACCAGCGGGACAGGAATAGAGAATAACCCCAATGCGGAGAGGGCAACCGCTGGGGAGAGCAGCAATTGTAGCAGATTGTTCGGGTCTGTCACCCAGGCCGGGTCCTGCAGGTTTCTCGCCAGCGCTGTGATCCGCTCTGTTCCACCAGGCACCATCAGTGCCACGATGGCCATGGCTACGATGAGCACAAAGGCGATCAGTCCCTCGCCGATGAGAGAAAGTCCCAGGCCCAGGGAACCGCCACCGGCCACGCCGGCGACAACCTCGCGCAAGGAGCCTCCCCTCCCACGCAGTGCCCCTCCAACCAGCCAGAGCATGATCAGCGGTGGAAGAGCCATCGCCAGGACGTGGATGGGAGGCAACAACAGGGCCGGGGCCGAGCTGACCACGCTCCCCAGGCCGATGAGAAGCGCTAGCAGGAGCCACAGCAACCAAGCACGAGATGGGTTGAACGGGCACGAGGGCCGTTCCTGCCAACCAGCCCATCCGTGCAGCATCAGCGGAATGCCAAGCCCAAGCCCCAATGCCATCAACCCTGCTATCGGCAGAGTCTCGGCTGCGTTCAGCGTGCCTCTGTTGGCGAGGATCACACCCAGCGTCAACAGTCCGCCTCCGGAGGCCAACGTGGCGAAGGCGGCACTTGCAATGGCGACGATGAGCCAGAGAGCGCGGCGTTGCATCCCTATCCTCTGTTCCGAAAATAGATCCCGCCCGCCATTCCGAGCGAGCAGGCCCGAAAGGCCTGCAAGCCGAGGAATCTCTACGGAACGTGGCGGAGATTCCTCGACTTGGTGCTGCTACGCAGCGCCTCGCTCGGAATGACAGTGCGCTATTTTTGTCTTTGGTGGTGAACGTAGTTTATGGCCACTGTTTCCTGCTTCCTGCTACCGTTCCTCGATCAGAATCGTCTCGATGACGTCAGGCGTTGGCTGACCGGAGCCTGGTTGGGTCGGCGTGAGGCTCTCGGCGACGTCCATTCCCTCGATGATGCGGCCGATGATGGTGAAGCGCCCGTTTAAGTCTGGCAGGGGCGCGTAGGTGATGAAAAACAGACTGCTGTTGTGACCGGGCTCAGGGGTGAACAATGCCAATATGCCGGCCTGGTCGAAGGTCAGGTCAGGGCTGATCTCGTCGCCGCAGGTGTAACCCGGATAGGGTAAGCTCCAGCCGACGTCGAGGGGGTCACCACTCTGGGCCACGAGGCCCGGCTCTACGTAGAAGAAAGCCTGCTCATCGTACCAGTTGTCCTGTGCCAGGAAGACGAAGCTGTTGACGTTAGTAGGTGCCTGATTGGCGAAGAGTTCGACGACGATGTCTCCCTTGCTCGTGCGGATGGTGGCCACGTATTCCTTCTCAGGATTAATCACCTGGGGTGGAACCTGGGTGTACTGATCGAGCTGCAACAGGCGGATGAAGGCATCAACCAACTCAGGAGAGAGACCAAGTTGCCCGCTTGGGTAAAAGACGTTATTGACCACGTAGGTCGGGGTTGCTAACTGGCCATACTGGCTGTACTCCTCGTAGTCGGCTACAATCTTATCCCGATAGACGCCATCGTTTAGTTCCTGGGCAAAACGATCGCTATCGAGCCCCAGCTCTTCGGCGTACTCAACCAACCGCACCTTCATTTCGTCTTCAGAGAGGCTGTGCCATTCCTGCTGGCGTTCGTACAGCAGGTCGTGCATCTCCCAGAATTTGCCCTGGGCGCTGGCGGCCTCGGCGGCCTCGGCGGTGATGACGGCCTTGTCGTGGATGCTGATCAGCGGCAGGTGGCGATAGGCAACGCGAATGTTCTCACCGTGTGCATCTTCCAGATACACTCGCAGCGAGGCCATCGCTGCGCAGGCCGGTCACTGGAAGTCGGCGTACTCAATGAACGTGATGGGAGCGTCGGCGGGGCCGTGGACGTGATCCTCCTCCGTCACCGGCGGGATGCGGGGCTCGGCCGGAAAGTCAAGCGGTTCCAACATGCAGGTAGCCGGGCCGGAGGGTGTCATCACGGCCGTGGGCATCTCCGGGGTGGACGTGGGTGGCGGCGAAGGCGATGGGGTTGGACTCGCCGGTTCCTTGCCACATCCGGCGACCAGTACCAGCAATAGAACGGTCAATAGCGGCGCCAGTTTGCGCATGGCGTCCTCCTTCCTTCGAGAGATGAATAGTATTGTACCATAAATGGACATTGTTGCCAGTTTAGTATCACGGGTAGCGGTATTTGGGAGGACGAGTATAGTACCGATTCATGTCGAAGACTTCCTGCGCTCTTTTCCCGTTACTCCGCTCTTCAGTACGAGGACCATTGTCATTGACACCGTTTGCCGTGGATTTCGTCGTGGCAGTGTCCGTGTAGCAACACCAGGTTGGCGTACCGGTTATTCATTCAATTGCCATCCCAGTGATGCATTTCTACCACGTATTCTGCCTTGAAGTACAGTCCGCACAGCCCACAACGGCATTTCTGCCTTTTCAGCAGGTTGAGCACCCGTGTCGGTTTCGTTGGGTCGCGTCCCAGCCGCTCCACCCAGTTTTGATGTGCCGCTTGATGGATGTGTCGGCGTACTTTGCCAGCCACGTCTCTCCATCGCCAAAGTTCAGGCATTCCCCTTTGCGCTTCCAGTAGCGTTTGACGCTCCACCCACTGCTCGTAAGCAGAACTTCTAGCCAGCGTAGGTTACATTGAGTTGGCCTCCGTCTTGTGCTATAATGCCTCAAGGAGGTCACCAATGATAGAGCGCACCAATTGTGGACCACCAACATGCTCAAGGGTTGTCCCCGGCGACGGTGAAACGCCGGGCAGCCGCTCTCAAGGCCTTCTTTGACTTCGTAGCCGAGGAATTGGAGCAGCCAGATCGCCCTAACCCTGTTTCTATGAAACGCCACGCCGGGCGTCAGCCACGACACCTGCCCCGTGATTTGTCGGACACCGAGGTCGAACGACTTTTGGAAGTGGTCGAAAACTGGCGCGACCTGGCTATGATCTCGCTGATGCTTTACGCTGGCCTCCGGGTGGGAGAAGTCATCACCTTGTGTTGGGCCGACATCACGATCCCCGATGACCCAGAGGCCCCTCTCCGGCTGCGTGTGATGGGCAAGAGGCGGAAGGAGCGCATCGCCTACCTCTACCGGGAAGGATAGTGATGCCACGGGCCCCATATTCCGCCATCGGTTTGGGAACCCTATCACGGTGGCAGGGGTCCAGGATCGGATCAAGCATTATGCTCAACTGAGCGGGGACGGTCAAGACCTGTCTTGACGAGGTGTATGGGCTGTTGCGCTACCTGAAAACCTGTGATAGACTGACGTCGTTGCCCGAGCGCCCGCCCATCGCTTTGCCCGACCCGCTGCCTCGTCATCTGAAGCCCCAGGAAGTGATAGACTTGGAAACCTATGTCAGCCAACGCAAGAGGGAGGCAGGTGACGAGGATTGGCTGGATATCGCCTTGTACTACCTACTGGCTCACGGGGGTTTGCGCATTAGTGAAACGCTGGACTTGCAGGTCAAAGACCTGGCCGCCCGGCGGGTACGGGTGCAAGAAGGCAAAGGGCGCCGAGATCGGATTGTCTTCCTGACGGAGGCGGCCACGGAAGCTGTGGGGCGGTATTCGGAGACAGTGCCTCACGCTGCTGAAGACCTGGTCTTGAGTTGGCATGGGCGGCCCTTGAGTTATCAACAAGCAACTTAGAGAGCCTTTCGCAATTCAAACTGCCAGACTGCGGAAGTCTCGAAGGTGCTCC
>JBHIET010000098.1:0-10751 GCA_046760785.1 Anaerolineae bacterium
CAGGACGACTGGCCTGATTTAGCTGCTAGCGGAGTGCGAAATCTAGGCTTAGACAAGAACGTTGGAACAATGGGTGAGCCGCATTTGACATGCTGTGTAGAATGTGGTATTACTCAAATGGATCGGGTGGGCCCGACCGAATCCCCGGCACACCACCGGGGTGATGGCGGGCCTTCGAGGCCGCAAGGCTGCACCCGACCGTTTCTTTTTGGGCTCAGCAAACCTCTAACAGTTCCTCCACCGTCGGCGTCTTGTCTGCTCTGGCCTGCCGCCGTGTCAGCCGGATAGCCGCCCGATGAGCAGGCGACTTCTTCCCAATGCGAGCGATCCGGATGTCATCCCCGGCAAACTCGACTCCCAGGGCGCGAATCCTATCGAGCAGCAAGGACTTGATCACCGCCTCATAGCCGGTGTATTCCTCATCTATCGTCAAGGACCTAACCTCAGTCAGATGACCCTGGATAGCCAACAGGATGGCCCCTACGAACATGTGGATATGACCAACTTGGGCTTCACACCCCGGTCACGAAGCACCCTCCGAACATCCCGCTTGACCTTTGCCGTGATTCTCACCGTAACTGTAAACCCATCTGAAGCAGCAACCGTCGTGTCACCGGACATCTCTATCCGGCCGCTTTGATCGATTTCGATGTTTGACACTTCTCATCCCCAGGTACCACCAGCATAAGAACCTGCCAACGTGGAGACCCACCAATGCTCCACCGGCACGCCTAGCAGTTCCGCCCCGATGCGCCGTCGTCGGTGCGGGCGGCCAGCGCCTCGTGCAAATTGCGAATTACGAATTACCCGTTCTGTCGCCTCGCGGCAACTCTCGTCCTCCACCCCGGCCCCTGCCCTGAGCTCTATCGCTTGCACTGAGCTTGTCGAAGTGAAGGGTCCTCCAGCACAGTGCACACCTCTCTCCTTGGCTCCCTATCCCCTTGTCTCCGCGCCTCTTACTGACCCGTCTCCCCTTCCGCCCACTCATCGTAGAGCATACCGATCCGCAGATACGCCTGCGCATACCCCGGCTCCACCTCCAGCACCTGCCGGTAGGCCGCCTCCGCCCGTTCCAGGTCACCTCGCCGGTGGTAGAGTTCAGCCAGATAGAATATAATGTCCGCGTCCTCCGGCCACCGCCCCAGCAGCGTCTGCAACACCCGTTCCGTCATCGAGCCAGACACGCCATCGGCGGATTGCTCAACCTGATGTGAGACCACGTTGAGCAGCGTCTCCCGCTCCCACACCCCATCATCCACCAGCCCGACCATCGCCCGCCCCTGATACTCCGCCAGCCGAGAGTCCAGCGGGACGGTTACGCTCTGCAGGTCGAAGTGCCGCAGCCGCTCCTCGTACTCGGCGGCGTGTTCCTCGTCCCCCATGTCGCGGTGTATCTGAGTCAACCGATAGAGCGCGTATAAGTTGCCAGGGTCCACGATTGCCACCTTGCGCCACAGATCAATGGCCACATCGCCACTGCCCGCTTGCACCCTCGCGTCGGCCAGCTTGAGGTAGTTGACCGCCAGTGGAACACCCCGCGAGCCAACGCCACCTTTCTCGTAGGCCTCGATCGCGGCCTCGGTCTGTCCCAGCGAGTCGTACACGTCCCCCAATTCCAGGTACAGGAGTGGGTTATCCGGCCGCACCTCTAGCGCCTGCTGAAGCATCTCCAGCGCGGTCTCGGGCTGCCCCTGCGTGATGTAGACCCGCACCAGCAGCCGCATCGCCTGCACGTTGCGCGGGTCCCAACGGATCGCCTGGTGCAGGTGGGCTACCCCGGCCTGAAGCCTCTCTGCATCCACAACCTGCTCCGGAGCGAGGCGGTCGGGGAACACCGGCTCCAGGGCCGCCTCCAGCGCCTGCCCTCCCGCCTCCAGGTGGTAGAAGGAAAGCGCGTACGGCCCCAGCCAGGCCCCCAGCGCCAGTGCTAGCACTAGCGCTACGAGTATCTTGTACCAATAACGGCCCTTCACAGTTACGTCTTCAATCCTATTCGTCGGCGCGGGCCAGATGTTCCAGAAAGTCGGCAAAGGCCAACAGTTCTGCGCGCAACTTGGACCACAACGCCGGAAGCCCCGATAACAAGCCGGCCATCTTCTCGGGAGCCAGGTTCACCGTTCCACTCCATAGCGTCGAATCGCCCGCGCTAGAGCATCGTCAGCCGCTTCAATCTCGACCAAATCAACGGGACGGTCAGCGATAATCTCCTCAACCAGTCGCCAGGCCCGCCAGTAGTCTTTTGCATCCAGGCCCTCAACTGCCAGGTCAACGTCGGAATCCGATACGAACCAGGCCTCGTGAGCCAGCGAACCAAAGAGCACGACGCGCCGGACGGCAAAGCGGGCCTTCAACACAGCCACTGCATCACGGACGCGCCGTCGCAGCCGCTCGCGCTCGCGGCGCTCGGCCTCCGTCAAGATGGGGCGAGGCCGTCGTCGGCTAGACGTCCCAATATACCGCTTCCACTCATCTCGGCTCAACTCTAGAGCTGTGGGCATCGCTTCCTCTCCCATTACATAACCATCAGAGCGAAAACAACCTCACACATTCCGTTTCACATTTCGCTCGTTAGGCCCTCCACCGTTCCCCGCCGGGCCTCGTCACATCGGTTATGCTTTGCGCGCTGCGGCTATCTCCCCGGCCAGATCCGCGCGCCGCTGTTCGATGAAACGAGGATATACAATTTCCAGCAGCATCTCTTGCTCTTCCAACGCCAATCACTCTGGGTGATGCAAGGGCAACCAGGATACCGGAAAATCAAACCCTCGTCTGCGGCTCTGAGAACGAATACGCCGCCGCCACCCAGGCCACCCATCCACCAACGCGCGGTATCCCAGCAAGCGCACGATGTCGGGATAAGCCGCATACTCCAACAACCGCACGGTGGCCCAATCCCGATTGAGCCTGCCCAGTGTCACCTCTCCCGCCAGGATGGTGCGGAACTGGGCCTCGTCTATGTCGTGATCCCGGTCGCGGCGACCACTACTCCCTGGAATGTCAAAATATCGGTAGCTCAACAGACCAGGGAGTAAACCAGACACGGCGTACCAAAGAACCAAAAACTACTACCCGGCTGGCGCCGAACTCTTCACGCAGCAGAGTGACCGCAGTGCGCGCCACCTCCCAGGCTCGTTCCCACCGCTCTGCTGCTTGTTCCTCATCCTCGCACGCGGCCGGTAAGCTAGCCACTGTTCAGGAGTTAAGGCCAATGCCGTCCTGGTCATTTCTCCTCTTCGTTCTCGCTCCTACCCGCACAACTCGTTGACCGCAGCCACAACCGTCTCCAGGTCGGCGCTGCTCAGCGCGGGATGGACTGGGAGTGAAAGTACCTCCTCCGCCGCCCGCTCCGCCTCGGCAAAAGCCCCCTCGTACCCCATCTCCACATAGACCCGCTGCTTATGCACCGGCAGCGGATAATAAACGCCCGTGCCGACCCCTCTCTCCCCGAGACCCTCCAGCACCTCGTCACGGTGACCGTCGCTCACGCGGACGGTGTACTGGTGGAACACGTGACGACATCCCTCCGGCACGGTGGGGGTCGTGACCCCTGCCAGGTGCTCGTTGAGGAAACGAGCATTGGCGATGCGGGCCTCGTTGAACCGCTCCAGCTTCTGTAACTGTGCCAGGCCGATGGCAGCGTGCACATCGGTCATACGGAAATTGAAGCCCAATTCATCGTGGTAGTACCGCCGCCGCATCCCGTGTTGGCGGATGACCCGGCACCGCCCGGCAACTCCAGTGTCATCGGTGGTGATCATCCCTCCCTCAGCCGAGGTGATGTTCTTGGTGGGATAAAGCGAGAAGCAACCTGTCCCGAAACTCCCTGACCGCTTGCCGTGGTACTCTGCCCCGTGCGCCTGGCACGCATCTTCAATCACGACCAGATTATGTTCCCGCGCCAGCGCCATAATCGGCTCCATATCGCACACCAGGCCAAAGAGGTGCACCGGCATAATCGCTTTCGTGTGCGGTGTGATCGCAGCCTCGATCTGCACGGGGTCAATGTTGAAGGTGACCGGGTCAATGTCCACGAAGACCGGCTTGGCCCCCACATAGAGGACCGAGTTGGCCGAGGCGATGAATGTGAACGGCGTCGTGATCACCTCGTCGCCCGGCCCGATACCGTGCGCCAGCAACGCCACGTGCAGAGCGGTCGTCCCGGAGGAGGTAGCTACCGCATACCGGACGCCGCACATCTCGGCGAAGGATTCCTCGAACGCCCTCACCCTCGGCCCCTGAGCCAGCATGCCGGAGTTCAGCACCTCCAGCACAGCCTGCTTCTCTTCTTCACCGATCAACGGTTTTGCAATCGGAATCATCGTGCTTGCTTCCAGTCCGCTCTCCGCACTTCAACCTGCGCCCCGCACTTCGGGCACCGCAACACCACTCCCTCCCCCCGTCCCCTCCGCCCCTCTGCCCCCCTGCTCCCCTGCTCCTCGCTCAGCCGCTCGCCACACGGGCAGACGAAGCCGTGCAGCCGCGCCGGGTTCCCCCATGCCAGGCCGTAGTCAGGCACATCCCGCGTGACCGCCGATCCTGCTCCCACCATCGCCCACCGCCCGATGGTGATACCGCAGACGATGGTTGAGTTTGCGCCGATAGCCGCTCCCTCCCGGACAAGCGTCTCGCCGAGCATCCAGCCGTCGGCCTCCTTGAGAGAACCATCCGGATTGACTGCACGGGGACGTTTGTCGTTGGTAAAGCAGACGTGAGGGCCGACAAACACACCATCTTCAATCGTGACGCCGTGATAGACCGAAACGTAGTTCTGAATCTTCACGTTGTCGCCGATCTGCACGTCGAAGTCAATGTAGGCTCCCTTGCCGACGATGCAATTGCGCCCCAGGTGCGCACCCTCACGGATCTGCACCTGATGCCAGATGGATGTGCCCTCACCGATGTACGCTTCTGGCGAGACATCCGCAGTTGGGTGGATGCGAATACTCCCTTGTCCCCCTGTCACCCTGTCCCCTCGCCTCCCTCTCTCCCAGTTCCCTCGTCTCCCCGCCACCACTCCACGGCAAAGGCCCCGAACACGCCCAGCATCAGGCCCAGCATCCCTGCCACGGCGGTGTTGAGCAACTTGCGCGGGCTCACCGGCTTCTCCGGCACTGCGGCCTGACTGGCCAGCCGCACCTCGCCAGTCGTGTCCTGTGTCGCGATGCGTGCCTCCTCCACCTTGCGCGCCAGAGTCGTGTGGGTCTCCCGCGCTACATCCCGGGCGCGGGTCAGGCCATCCTCTTCCGTCTGTATCTCCTGCAGTTGCTGCTGCAAGGCCAGGATCTGTGGCTCCAATGCCGCCACATGCGTCTCGATCTCCTCCTCCCACGCCTCCAGGGTCAACACCAGCTCATCCAGGGAAGCCATCAACTCACCGACCGTCCGCTCCGAAGAGAGGAGGGCTGCGTCGGAGATCTGCAGTTGGATGGAAGAGCCTGCCTCTGATTCGGGCTGTAACCAGACAGAGAGCGCGCCCCCTCTTTCGTAATCCGCCGTCTGGGCAGGCCGCGAGGTCCGGATGCTGAAGGCCTGGATTTGCAATAGCAATGCCGCTAGATTGTCTCCTGGAGTCGCTGGCCCGTCCGTCGGTTGGCCGGCCACGTGCGTCTGCAGCGCCCGAGCGTTACGCACGGCCCGCTCGATCTCCCGCTGTTCGACGAGGTAGTCCTGCAGGTCCTGCTGTGCCGACGCCAGTTGTGCCTCCAGGACCGCTCCTTGATTGCGGGCCTGAAACTCGATCAACGCCTGCTCGGCCGCCTCCAGTTCCGCCTGTGTCCGCTCCAACTGGTCTTCAAAGAAGCGCCCCTGATCCTCGCTGTGGGCACCGTAGATCTCGTTGGCGCGGGCCACGAACAACGCCGCCCAGGCATTGGCGACGCGCGCCGCCTCCTCCGGATCCTGCGAGCTGACTACCAACTGCACCATGCTGGGATCTGCCCCTGACTTTGCCTCCAATATCCCCCGCAGATCTTGAAGCGTCTCGACGCCCTCAGAAAGCAGGTTGGGGGAAGTGAGGAGCTCCTGGAGCAGATCATCACTGGTGGCTAGCTCGGGATACGCTTTGTAGGCCGGCTGGACGCTGTCCACCGTCTCAAAGCGAGGGTCGAACCGCATCACGTAGCGTGGCTCGGTAACCGCCGCCAGGGCCATGGCCTCGTAGATAGGGGAGATGAGGAAACTCACCGCGAACGCGGCCACTGCCGCCACTAGCGCCAGTCCCACGACCCATTTCCAGGAGCGAATCAATACTTCAACGTATACACGCAGGTCAATCTCTTCTTCCACTGTAATCCTCCGGTTCTATAATTGCGGGAGGGCTCTACACCACTCATATGCAACACGCCCAATACCCGTGGTAACGGCTCCTGCCACAGCCGCCCCGCCAACAGCCGCAAGCCCGGACAGCCTCAGAGCAGCACATGCCTGCCGCGCCAGACAGCCCTTAGTTCCTCACCCTGAACAGAAATGCAAAACGTGAAACGCAAGGATCATCACGCTTCACGTTTCACATTGGCCCCTTTGTTTCACATCTTGCGTTCCATGTACACTCGAATCGCACAAGCGGGGCTGATTATATAGGCACTATGTATCCCTGTCAAGTGCACATTCACTTAACTTGACGCGGTTTCAACGCTGGCATAGGTATGCTGTCGCGCCGGTCGCCAGGGCCAGGCCAGCCACGATAGCCAGGCCATAGCGCATCACGGCCCAAAGCACAGGCCCCTCCCCGACCGCCAGCCCGGCCAGCATCCCACCGATGGGCCACAACCCGTGGGTGACGGCGACGAACTGGGTCACGGCCATCGCGGTCCCGATGACGAACAGCGGGGCCAGGCCTGAGAAGAGCGTGCGCTTTCCCCCGGCGGCCCACAGCGTCGCCGCCCCGCAGCCCAGGCAGGCCAGCCCCAGCAGCGCCGCCGACCAGAGGGCCAGTTCCTCTCCGCTGCGCCCCGATCGGGTGTGAGACGGGGGAGCCCTGCGCCGATGGCCTCCACCGCGCCGGCCTCGTCGGTGACGCGGTAGAAGAGGAGCGCGCCCCAGATGATGTAGAGCACGAAGAGCGTCAGCAAAACGCCCTTCCACGCAACACCACACTTCTCAGCGGCTTCAGTGCTCCCTCAACGATTCAGTGACCCAACCGCCTGCCGATACACCCTCTCCAGCAGCGCTATCTTTGTCTCTCCTGACTGCTGTTCGCTATTCGCCTTGAAAGAAACGGTTATCTGTGTATAATTTGTTCAGTCTACACACATGTTAACATGATCACGAAAACGTGGGAAAGTTGCTCCACAGAAACAGACCAAACGAAAGGAGCAGCTTTCCCAATGAGCAATATAGCAGTCAAACAGAAAAGACACCAGGAGCACAAGACCAAGCAGAAGGAGCAAGCCAAACGCAAGGCCAAAGCCTATAAGAAGCTCGTATTGGCCCATCGGCGGCAGTGGGACCGTGCCCGGCGAGCGCGAGAGCGACGAGAACGGCGTGAACACGCGCAGCGTATGCAGCGTGAGTTCGGATTCCGGGTGAAGGTAGTACGTTGCTTTCATCAACTGCGTGAGCGAGGTGTATCGGAGAAGCGAGCAGTCGAACTCACGCTGGAGAAGTATCGTCCCCGCCGTTTGTCATTGAGTGTATCGCCCCTGGGGCGGAGAGCTATCTCCGGCGTCTCCCTTCCAAAAGGCAGCGTGCGATTGTGCATGCCTTCGATGAGATTTGCCAGTCGCCCTTTTCTTATTCTACCCCACCGTCATCAGGCCTCTCAAGAGGCAGTACAAAGGCCGATGGCGCTATCGCTTGGTGATTTGCGCGTTGTCTACACCGTGGACAAGGAGAGCCGTACCATCCGCATCGTCGCTATCGGGCGTCGCGGCGACATCTACTGAGGCCAGGGAATGGGCTATGGAGAGCGGCGGGGTATAGGGGCTTCACTGCTGACCTGGCGACCGAAGTTCTGCGTTGTCCTCTTCCTCGCCGCAGCCCTGCGCTTCTATGGCCTCAACTGGGATGGCGGCCTGGGCGCACACCCGGACGAGCGGTACGTGGTGGGCGTGGCGGAGAGCCTGCGCTGGCCTGATCGCCTGAACCCCTTTGACGTCGCTCCGGACCTCGCCTACGGACATCTGCCGCTGTATCTGCTGGTGTTCACGGGGCGGCTGGCCCCTGGTGTGGATCCGCTCCTGGTGGGACGGGCGCTGGCGGCGCTTTTTGACCTGGGCACGGTGGCACTGACCTTCGCGCTGGGGCGGCGGGTATGCGGGGAGAATATCGGCCTCTTGGCGGCGGCCTTCGTCGCGTTGACGGTCCTGCATGTGCAGCAAGCCCACTTCTACACCGCCGATGTGCTGCTGACCTGCTTCGTACTGGGGGCGTTGTTCTTCTCCGTCCGCCTGGCGGGGGGGGGACGATCACTGGATGCGTGGCTGGCGGGTGTGTGTGCCGGGCTGGCGCTGGGCACGAAGTTCAGCGCTCTGTTGCTGCTTCTGCCTCTGGGGATGGCCTGCGGGCGGGTGCGGGAGGGAGGGCAGGTACGGGTGCTGTGCGGCCTGGCTGTGTGGGGCGGGATGTTGGCGGTCTTTGCGCTCACTAACCCCTTCGCACTGCTGGCGTTCCCCACCTTCTGGCACAACGTGGCCGAGCAGGCGGCCATCGCGCGGGGCGTGCTGGATGTGCCCTACACCCGCCAGTTCCACGGTACCTGGTCTTATCTGTATCCGATCGTGCAGCAGTTGCATTGGGGAATGGGGTGGCCGCTGGGGCTGCTCGCCTTCGGCGGGTTGGCCTACGGAGTGTGGCGAGCGGTGCGGAAGCCACCGTGCCGGGCGGAGTGGGTGCTGCTGGCGTGGATGGTACCAAGCTTGGCCTTCGTCGGGGCGCTTTACACCAAATTCCCCCGCTACCTGTTGCCTCTGACGCCCCTGCTGGCCCTCTACGCCGCCCGTTTGCTCACCGCGCTTCACCGCCGCAGCCGCCGCCTGGCCTCATTCCTCGCCTACTCCTCCCTCACCTATTCCCTCTTTCAGTGCCTGGCCTTCGTCAACCTCTACCGCTCCCCGCACCCCTGGCTGGCTGCCTCCGAGTGGTTCTACGACCATGTGGAGCGGGGGGCGGTCGTGGCCGTGGAGCAATGGGATCACCCGCTGCCGCTGAGCGCGACAGGCTATGATGTGCGGGAACTGCCCGTCTTTGAGGAGGATACGCCGGAAAAATGGGCGGTGATGGAGGAGGTGCTGGCGGAGGCCGACTACGTGGTCATCGCCAGCCGGCGTGGGTACGCGACACTGGCGCAGTGGCCGGAGCGTTATCCACTTACGGCCCGCTATTATGGGCTGCTCTTTGGGGGCGGGTTAGGCTTCGAGCCGCTGGCCTGTTTTGGGCGCACTCCGCGATGGGGGCCGCTAGTCCTGGTAGACGACCCCACTGCCGGCCTGGACTTCTCGCTGCCTGAGCTCTGCCGGCCTGAAGCGTCCCTTGTGTTACGCCTGGGTCGTTTGGACGAGAGTTTTGTCGTCTACGATCACCCGCAGATGGTGATTCTGCGACGGGTGTCGGAATGAGGCCGTTTTACTCCCTGCCCCCCTATTCTCCCAAGATGCGCTGCAGGTTGGCGATCCCCTCATCCGCCGCCTTTTCGTTTTGCTTAAGTAGAAGTTTCTCGGCGATCTTGCCCAGGGCGGCCACCGGGACCGTGTACTCCATCCGCAGGGAGATCTGTGTCTCATCTCCTTCCGGCTCCAGGGTCCAATCCCAGGTGCTCACGATCCCACCTCGAGTTTCCACGACGTGCCGCCGGGGCGGATCGTGCTCCAGGATCTGGCCGGTGCCGTTGAAGGAGATGCCGACCATCTTGTAGGTCCACTCCCACTGGTAGCCGGTGCCCTCGCCGATGAAGTTCCGCGAGTCGGCCATTCCTGGCAGCCATTGGGTGTCGTTGGCGTGATCCGCCAGGAACGCGAAGACTCGCTCCGGTGGGGCCTTGACGCTGAAGCTGCGTTCGATGGTAGCCATTATGCCTATCCTCCTTTGGAATCCTTGCCTGTTCTTGTCATTTCCATCAGCCACCGCAGGGCGGTTGCGCACTGATTATAACGATTTAGCCGGATGTGGCAAGCCCGCAGCCCTACCGGCGACCTGACAGGGGATCGTGGTGGAGTTTCGATCGAGTTTCATGTGCCAGCGCATCGCGGAGGTTAAGTCAGCGGCAACCACCAGGTGCGACCCGTTCGCCTTAAACCACCGCTCAACCGAGCGACGGGGGATAGGAGGCGAAGGTCGCGAGTGCGCTCGGTAAGCGGACACCAAGCCACTCTGACCTTTGACAACTGTATATCCACGTCGGTGAGATGATAGCACATCTTGCGCGAACAACTCCGACCGCCCCAGGCTTCGTCGCGAGCTCAGCCGAGCGGTGCCGGGGCGACAGCATCACCCTACGGCGTGCGAGCGGTCATCAATCGTCGGAAGCAAGGGTGAAAAGGCGGTAAACCGCGAGCCAGACGCGGCGACCCCGTTGAGCAGGCGGCTATGGTCAACGCCAGTGAAGGTGTGATGAGGCGTCGTCAGGCAGAACCTGCCTACCCTTCGACAGGCTCAGGGTGAACGCTGGCTAGCAGGCAGGCCCAAAAGGGAATGGTTCTTCGGCCTGGTTTGCCAATCGAAGTCAGGCGGCACTCGACAAGGAACCCGGCGTAAAGCACCGGCCTAAGCCTAGATTTCGCACTCCGCTAGCAGCTAAATCAGGCCAGTCGTCCTGA
>JBHIET010000099.1:0-10277 GCA_046760785.1 Anaerolineae bacterium
ACGATGTCGCCCCCCACCTGACTGCCCGCCGTGGCGTCGTCCCAGAGCTGGAAGACAAGGTTGTAGCTGCCATCCAGCGGGTTGCCGCCCGCATCGGTCAGCCGACCCTGGTAGCTGATCTTGCTGGCCACGGTGCCGGTCAGGCCTGCACTGAGCGGAGCGAACGTGGTGATCTCACCTGAGTCCTCACCTCCCTCAACTGGCGGGCCAGCCGCGGTAGAGCTGGCGGCCAGGAGCAGGGCCAGCGCGGCCACAACCGTCACGATCATCGCTATCCTTCTGATCTGCACTTTCTTCCCTCCTTTGTTAGTGACCACCTAACGGTGGCCTTGAGGCTTGTGCTCAGTCGGTCCATCTGTGATCCTGAATTGCACAAGTGGCTTTGTTTGTGCCCAAAACCTAT
This sequence comes from Anaerolineae bacterium, assembly GCA_046760785.1. Lineage (GTDB taxonomy): Bacteria > Chloroflexota > Anaerolineae > B4-G1 > B4-G1 > JBHIET01. The sequence continues at coordinate 404 of JBHIET010000099.1, forward strand.
CCACTCAGTTTTCACGGGTAGCTCTTCAAGACAATGGGCAGGTAGATCACATTGGTCGGCGTGACCGTAGTAGTGGCAGTAGATGAGGCCGTCGGTGTCAATGTCGGCGTTGGGCTGTCTGTTGCCGTGGCGGTTGGCGTGGGTGAGACCGCGCCAGTGGGCGTGGGGGTAGCCGTCGGTGTTGGCTGAACCTCGAGCCTGCCGAGTACATTGGGGTCCCTTGGGGTCCCTTCCGACCAGCCTCTGAAAGACGTCGGCCAGGGCCGGATTGTCTTGAACCCGCATGTTCGTGTCATGGCTCGGATCATCGTCGTTTTCCCATTTCTCGTTCCACCATGAAAAGCCGACGGAAGGCGATGAGGTCCGTCAGCGCATCCTTGGTCCATGCGGCTTGGTCACACAGAGGATTGCCAGCAGCCACGCCGAACTCCAGGACCGCGATTGGCTTATCCGACGAAAGCGCTGCCAGTCGAGGATACACCTCATCCATCCCATCACGAAACTGCGGACATTCATCATCCATTGGGGCGCCAGCGCCATACACACTGACACCAAGCCAGTCAACCTACTCGTCGCCGGGGTAATACAACTCCAGACGGTTCCATTCCTCGTCTGGAACGTCTTCGCTGTCCACGTGAAACACCCAGGTGATGTTCGAGGCTTTCTCTTCTCGGGCAATCTGAATGATGTGGCGATAGGCATCGCGAAACCTCTCTGGCCCATCGAACTGGGTTGAGTTACCATACCCGTCCGTCGTTCCGGCGCCGTTCCAGATGCCGTTCCAGGGGAACCACTCGCCATTGACTTCTGTGCCATATTCGGCGAGCAGGGGCGAACCAAAATCCCGCGCATCTCTCGCCCAGGCACGCAGGTCATTATCGAAGTCACCGCTAATGATGCGGTCTAGCGTGAAAACAGGCTCTGCGTGTCCCTGTTCCGCATCACTCCGCAGCATCAGGCGAATGAAGGGTATGCTTCCGGCATCCCGAATCCAGGTGGTGGTGGTCAACGGGAACGTTCACCCACGGAACCAATTATGCGAGAAGTAGACCCATACGGCCGTCTTTCCAACCTGCTGCTCATACGAGCGTAGATCGTTCAGGGTGATATCATCTTCCTCTCCCCAGTCGGTCACGCCGCCTGGGAAAACCGCGTGATAGATCTTTCCAGTCGGAGGGATGGGTAGGTCCGATCCAGGGTCTACTGACGTGATCAGGCGCGCCGCAGGCGTGGCCACCTCACGCGCCCCGTCTATCGCGCTGTAGAAGAGCTCTAAGCCCGTGGCCGAGCCAGCGACGAGCAGCACCGTCACGGCCGCCAGCAATACGATTGCAGTCATAGTTAGCCGTGTTCGCATTCTGTTCCCTCCCTGCGTCTATTGCCCATCGCCGGAGTAGACAAGGCTATCCGGCACATCGAACTCCTGCTGGAATATCCTGGCCATCACCTTCGCGGCTTTCGAGGAACCACGCGCCCGTGCCTGGAGCACCTTGGCAGCAAGGGCGGCTGCAAGATCTCTTTGCCGCTCCCCCCCAGGGACGTAGTCCTCGTTCTTGATCGCCAAGGCCATGCGCAACGCTAGGTCGTTTGCCATCTCTTCTCGCTTCTCCTCTCCGTGAAATCTGGTGATCAGGGGTACGTCACCTTTTCAAGGAATTCAACATCTCCTCAAGTGCGTGGCACATAACTCCCGTTCGATTCGATAGGGAGCGATGCGCTCGCTGGCATCTGCCCCATGCTACTCGCCCGCCGGCCGTTCCAACACCTCCGGGGCCTCCGCCTGTCGGCGCAGGAAGCCCAGCAGTTCGTCCAGAGTGCTGAAGGTCCAGCGCCGGCCGCTCTGGATGTGTTCGACTTCGCCCTGCCAGTCAGCGGCCGGCGCCGTTGCATTGGCGCTGGCTTCACGCCACAGCCGGATGAGGAAGGATGCGTACTCGATGGATGTAGACACGGGTGCTCCATTTCTGTCGCTTGCAGCCAAAACAGGAACTGCTGCCCATCACTTCGTCAAGCCTTCGGGCTGAGGCCCCCAAGGCCGAAGGCTCAGTACAAGCTCTGAACAGCAGTTTAGCACAATTGGCTTGAAACGGACAAGCGATTTGGCAGCCTATTGCAGTTTCCGCTTCTGCAGAATATCTTTTAGGAGTGCCTCATTCGGCCCGGGGTCCATAGGTGCGCCCCAGACAAACTTGTCCGCATCCAGCAAGGCATCCGCAGCGTCTGGGAAGTTGACCGTCTCCCGATCCTGGTCATCCAGATACTTGTGCGCCGTCAGCACGAGCTTGAGCGCCTCCGAGGAGGCCTTCGCGCGGTCAGTGCTGGGCTCAGAACTGCCGCCCAAGGCGAGGTAGATGTCCCACAGCACCGCCGACCAGAACTCGCCGTCCTGGTGCTCCTCGCCGGCGTACTGGTCCCCGACTTGTCCATGGGCGGTCAGGGCGTCCCCTGGCGGCAGATCGACCTTGACCATCGTGGCCGTGTTGTCCACGATCTCAAAATAGGCTGGGTGCCCTTGCGACCGCGCGTTGGGCGTGATCCACAGCCCTTTCAATGCTCCTGGAACCCACTGGGCATTGGCGTCAGTAAGGGTGTCGGCGGTGAGCGTCGTGCTGATGCCCCGGCCCACCACGTTGTGCAGGGTCTTGGCGCTGTCTACGCGTCGCAGCGCAGGCGGCTCGTCACGGCTATACCAGACAGCATCCCAGTCGCCCACCACCTCCGGGTGGAAATCGCCGTCCACATCTGCCAGGAAGCAGCAGGCCAGGAAGTCCCCTACACCCTCGCCCATCGCTCGCACCGGCGCATCGTACCAGGCATTGCCCCAGCCGGGCACCAGGGCATCCAGGAAGGCGTGGCCGAACTCATGCAGGATGATGTCTGCATCCTCGGCATCGTTGATGCCACCCAGGCCGAAGTTCAGCTCCTTCGTCCGTGGGTCATACCATGATTGGTCACCCTCAGTGCCTCGGGCGTTGACGGGGATGGGCCTCTTCATGAACTGCCTGAAGCCGAGCCGACGCAGGTCGCTGCACACCCAATCGATCCAGTAATAAACCATGACCTCCTCGAAGCCTGGATCGTCAGACCCGAGGAGGAACTCATGGCTGCTGCTGTAAGCCCGCGGGCCTGGGGTGAGGCGTGTGCTCACGTATTTGCCGCTCAGATAGCCGCTGCCCCGGAGGCGGTGCAGCGTCACGTGGCGGTAGGCGTACTCAGGGAAATGAGTGCCGGGCTGCAAGTGCGTGTCTCGCAGCGTGACTACGGGATTGGGGAAGAAGACCTTGGCTTGGCCGCTGGCTCGGGCCAGGATGTTGATCCTGCTGAGCACATCACCGCTCTTGAGGTCTATGAATACCAGCCATGCAGCCGCCCGGTCCGCTTCCATCGCGATTGGTTTGACTGCGCTCAATCCCACAGACACCTTCCAGGCCAGATACCGCCGATTGTCGAGTCGGTAAACCACCAGCTCGGCCGTGGGCTTGCCGCGCAGACGCCCCCGGCCGTCCACCACCTCCACCGCTTTGCGAATCGCCTCCGTCTCCAGCAACCCGGCAGCCTTCTCCGTGTCCACGTCAATGGGCGGCACATCCCGCGCCAGGTCGTTGATGGCCATGTGCACCTGCCGCTTCCCGGTCAGGTGCACCGAGGCGCCGGCCCCGACTACCGGTACGCCCGCGTGGACTTGCTGGAAGCGCACGTGGTAACCTGCCGGCGTCTGCATCTGACTGTCCAACACGAGTTGGCCCGGGCCGGCTGCCGCCAGAGCAGGCCCTTTGGTGAACACTTCGCCCAGGTCAGCATCGTTGGCGGTGAGGAAACGCCTGGCGACATCTACCGGGTTGTCACTGCTCTCCGGCGTCAGGAAGCCGCGCATTACACCATAGGTCTCCGGATCCCGCGTGTGTCGCCTGGCATCCACGTGATGCACAGGAACTTTAAGGTTGTTTAACATCTCCATGAGTTTGGTCTCCCTTCAAAATGACGGCCTACGCACGAGCTGTCTCACTCTGCACGCCGCATGAGGGTCGGCACCTTGTCCAGCACCCGACCAGTGCACACGTCCACAAACACCACCCACACCTGTACGGGTGCTTTCAGAGCTACGCTGACCTGCCATGCCAGGCGGTTCTCCTCATTCAGCGGGTAGATCACCAGCTCGGCCTCCGGTGCCCGACGCAACCGGCCCTCACCCCTGACCTCGTCAACAGCGATCTGGCACGCTTTTGGAGCCTCTATCCCGCCCTTGAGTGCTTCTGTCACATCCACCCGGGCTGCGTTAGGGCGATAGCTATTGCTGATCCCGTACACCTGCCCGCGCTCGGTCAAGTAGATTGAGACCTGCCCACGATAGACGGGGACCTCGCCCACATACTGTTGGAACCTGGCCTCGTATCCTGCCGGGCTCCGCGTGACCTGCGTCAGCTTCAAGTCGTCTAACACGCTACCCTCATCTTTGCCCAGGAGGGGGGAATAGCGATCCAGAAAGCGGCTAGCAACCCGTTCCGACGCCTCGTCGCTCTCCTCGGTGAGCAGCCCACGGGCCTTCCTTAGCTGGTGAGTCTTCTTATCCCAGGTCACCCGCACCCCCTTTAGTTCAGGGTAGCTGTCCTGGGGGTATGACGGGTGCTCAGAGGCATTCGGTTTACCCATAGCGCTCCGCCCCTTCGTGCGGCGAGGAACCGCCCGTCGTGGCAGCGGCATTCACCAGCCAGCAGTGGCAGTTGGCTTGGAAGATGTCGCCGTGCGCGAAATTGGCGGCGATGCAACTGCCTCTGCAAATAGGGAGCCAGGCGCAGCTCTGGCAGGCCCCGTGGATGTCCGAGACCGTCAGGCTGCGGAAGTAGTTGAGGAAGCGGGAGTTTTCCCAGACCCAGACAAAACTATGTTCCTTGACGTTCTCTGCCTCCACCCCGGCGAAGAAGTTGCAGGGCAGCACCTCGCCGCTGGAGGTGATGGTGCAGTAGGCTACGGCACCGTCGCACCCGACACGGGTCTGCGGGTCAGCTCGCTCCTGGGGTGGGGGGGCGAAGGTGCACTCGAACTCCATCGGGGCGACGGGGAGGCCACCCTTGTCCCGGCGCTGACGCAGATAGGCCGTCACTTCTCGCATCTCCTGGGGGGATACCTCCAGCTCCCGCGCTGTTCCACCGCGGCCGTAAGGCACGAAGGGGAGGATGCGGAAGGTGTGTGCCCCCAGGTCAGCGGCGAGGTCGTAGAGCGCCGGAATCTGGTCCACATTGACTTTCGTGACCGCAGCGGCCACCGTCACCGGCACGCCGGCCGCCACCAGGTGCCGGATGCCTTGCACGGCACGCTCCCAGGTGCCGGGACATTGGCGGAAATCATCGTGGACCTCGGGCGTGGCGCCGTCGAGGCTCACCTGGGCATCAGCGCCCATGGTAGCCAGCCGTTGCGCCGTCCGCTCGGTGATCAGGGTGGCGTTGGTGGCTATCTGCAGGGAGAGCCCTCGGCTGGCGGCGTGTTCGGCGATCTCGAAGAAGTCGCGACGCATTAGCGGCTCGCCGCCGCTCAAGATGAGCTGTCGCACACCGAAAGTGGCCAGTTCATCGGCTAGGCGGCGACACTCATCCAGACTCAGCTCCCCCTTATTAGACGGGCCACCGCTCACCACGCAGTGGCGACAGAACAGGTTGCACCCGGCGGTCAAGTCCCACAGCACGCCTGTGGGGGGCGGCAGCCGCCACCAGTGCATGCGCTGGCGACGCCACCAGAGGACCCCATCGTCGGTCAGCACCTGAAGCAGCGGCTTGGACAGTGCCATCACCTGGGTGCGACTAGCCTGATAAGCTCGCCCCAACTCGGCCATGATCTCGCCCCAGGTGCGGTAGCCGTCGCAGAGTCGCAGCAGCCAGTAGGCGGCCTGGTTCAGTTCATGCTCGGCACCGGTGATGGGATTGCGAATCAGCCAACCATTTCCATCGGGGGCTAGCTTAAAGGGAAAATAGGGAATGGCATCAACGTCAAACATTGAAGTCTCCTATGGGCCTGAGTCGCGGGCCCCCGGCCTGTAGACCACCTGCCAGGAGCCCGCGGGTTAGCCGTCATCTAGCCCGTCTAGCGCGGCTTCATCTTAGGCCGGAACGGTGTCGGGTCCGGCCCAGGCAGGCACCCACCACCGGGCGACGGCGGGCAGGCCAGCAGAGGCGACGGCGGGCAGGCCAGCAGGGGCGACGGTGGGCAGAGCGGCGTGAGCGAGGGCGACGGTGGGCAGAGCGGCGTGAGCGAGGGCGACGGCGGGCAGAGCGGCGTGAGCGAGGGCGACGGCGGGCAGGCCAGCATGGGTGACGGGGGGCAGGCCAGCAGAGGCGACGGCGGGCAGAGGATACGCGGAGCGATCAAGCAGGACAGCGGGCAGCTCACAGCGCTGCCAACACCCACGGCGGCGAAGGCGTTGATGATGCTCGCCCGCCAGCGGTTGTAGCGGGGATCACCCTCGTAGAGGTCATGCAGCGCGTCCAGGACGGCGTCGCGCATGGCGGCGAAGTCAGAGCTGGGAGTCAGAATAGCGGTCAGCGCCTGGTAGTACAGGCGCCCCAGGACCTCGCGGCCCAGAGCTTCGCAGATGGTGATGCCACGATGGGCACCACCGGTGGCGATGAGGTAGGCGGCCTTGTTCATGATGCCGCTGTTCACATGCACACCACCATTGTCCTCCGGCCAGGTCCATTTGTCGTTCATGTGATCTGGTTGATGCCCGTCCAGCACACTGGCGATGGCCTTGGCCTTAGTACTTTTGTCATATTGGCCGCCGTTGGTGGGATCGGCCAGGTTGCGACCGGCGGGCGCCGTCGTCTTGAGCCAGTTGTCCTCTCCCTGCAGCCAGTTGCCATCAATCAAGGCGGCGAAGACATCGGACATGGACTCGTTCAGAGCCCCCGACTCGCCGGAGTAGATCAGGCCGGCTGTGTGCTCCGTCACGGCGTGCGTCCACTCGTGGGCGATGATGTCCAGGGTGCAGAAGGGGTCGAATGTGGCCCCATCGCCGTCGCCGATCTTGACGTAGCTGCCGTTCCAACTGGCGTTATTCCAGTTGCTGCCGACGTGGGCATAGATGTGCATGTCGTGGCCAGCGTTGTCGTAGCTGTTGCGTCCGTGCATGACCAGGAAGTAGTCGAAGACTATGCGCGTGTACACATGGCAATCCACCTCTGCGCCCTGGTCGGCGGCGGCCCAATCGTTATTCCCGTCCTCCGAGATCGGCTGTGGCGGCCAGCCGCCGTTGGCGTCGTGGGTGAAGATGCGCGCCGCGCTCGGCACCCAGCGATCTTCCAGCTCGTACTTGTTGCTGGTGTGGTCGTGGACTGTGTTCAGGGTTACGCCGCCAGCGTACTTCCCTGAGCCGGTGCCGGTGGTGCGGTCGTGCGTCTGCAGGTTGTTGTAGCGCCAGATCACCTCCCCTGTCAGCCCGTCCACGAAGTACTCCCACTTGGCTGGCATCTCGCTGCCGTCCAGGGCTTTGTCGCTGCCGTCCACTGTCATGTGCCAGGCCAGGTAGGGTTTGCCCTCGTGGATGAGGACCAGCAGCAGCGGCTCCTCGCCGACCCGCTCTTTGTTGTCCGGCGCGTGCTCCAATACCGTCTTCCTGGCATCCTCGGCTGGAACCGTGGGCTTGTCCGGTATGTCTATGCGCGGCGTGAACTTGCCATTGACGCCTCGAATGGCGTTCTCGCCGTCCATGTGGACGACCAGCTCGCCACCGAAGACCGGGAGCCCTTTGTACATTTGCTGGAAGCGCACGTGTCGGTTGCCGCGCATATCCGTACCGACGTCCTTGAGTTGCAGTTCCTCTTCTGGTGCCTTCATGGCAAACATGCTTTTGTAGGCCGCCAGGAACTGCCGAGCGATGGTCTCGGGGGCTCCCGCCTGGGGGCCAGACAGAGCGCCACGCACCCGGGCCGGGGCACCGGTCTTCTCATCCCAGCGAACTTCAGCGTTGGGATCCACCTTTTGCAGGTTCTTGAACGCCGTTTTTTGGCTTGTGGTTGGCTCAGGCATTTTGCTTTCCTCTCAGTAGTGGGGGTGCCAGCCCAGCTCTACTTGACAACGCAGTAATTGCTGACACCCAGGGACTGGCCCAAAGAATGTTATGCATCACCTCCTTTTCGAGCGTAGACGATTTCGTACACCGAGGCGCCAAGTTCAGTAGATCCCAAAAGCTCGCAGCGGATGCCAGACCCGCTGCCCAACTGCTGGATCTGGCGATCCAGCAGGAGCAAATGGGGACCTACTGAAGTTACGAAAGTACTGCAGGCATTTGGGGTGAGCACAATGAACCGCAAACACGCTGTGGGGCGAAGGAGAGAGGGCACCCTATCGTCTCAATGAGTCGGTGCACGTCGGCAGTGCCACACGTTGGTCCGGGACTCTCAACTTTCAGGAGCGAGCCAAGGGCCTGATCAAGGACGCGTGCTACCTACACGGAGTCCCGGTCGCCAAGTCTTGGACGACCTGCCGGCCGAAGACCCTGTACATCAGTTTGCCGATGCGTCGGATCTTGGTTGGGCTCGACTCGTCGCTTTGTACGATTTTTTGAGCCTCTTCCTGGTACGCACTCTGTTGATCTTTGTCCAAGTGAGGGGAGTAGTCCAGCTCACACAGGAAGTCCTCGTACAGCGCGTTTACGCCGTCCTCGTCGGGATACCGCTCTTGCAATTGGGCGATCTCAGACCGCATGAGGGCGCTGACCGGCTCGTTCATCTCGCGGGTCAGCACCCGTACCACAGGGTCATAGATAGCCGTGCCGAGGTTAATGGATGTCTGCAGGGACTTCACCTCGGATATTTCTGACCCGGCCAGAGGCTTGGTCAGGTCTAGGTCAGTGTGGACCAGGGTCTGAAAGCTCAGAGCGACCAGCACAGTATAGATTATATGTTTCGGCACGCTATCCGTGGACCTCACGATGAGGCGCAGCAACAAGATGAGGATCCAGGTACCGACGACGTTTGTGACAATCAACAAGAGGGTTGCCCAGGTGACCAGAGCGACTCTCTCAAAGCCAGCGTAGGTTTGTGCAATGTTGATGATCGTCATAATAACGCTGACCATCGCCGAAACAAGACCCCACTTCCACATATTGTCCCACTTGAGGAAATCGCCCGCTTGCACATTAGCTACACCACTGCGGATAGCACCTGACGTGCCACCCCGTACGGCATTATAGATTTGTGGGATTCTTTGCATCGCTAAACCCCTTTCCCTTCGCTTGTGACCAAAACAAAAACTGCTATCCATCTCTGGATAACAGTATAACATAGAGGTGGCTACAAAATGGCTACAAACAGAGCGTGAAACGTAAAACGTGCCGCGCTCGCCTCACGTTTTACGCCTCACGTTTCACGGATTGGAGGTAACGCCAGCGCAACTCGGGATCGGGGATGTGGCCGGCCTTGGCCTCGACGATAGCCTCGGCCCGCCGGGCGTGCTCGTCGGCGGCCTCAAGCCGACCCAGGGCTCCCAGCACCCGGGCGTGGGCGCGGTGAACCTCCTCGGTGCCGATCCAGCCTTCATGGGCTTGGGGCAAGAGGGCGATGGCCCGCTCGGTGTGCTCCAGGGCTGCTGCAGGCTCACCTTGAGCCAGCAAGGCCAAGCCAGCCTCCATCTCGCCCCACATCTCGCACACCGGGAGCTCACTCGCCTGTGTGATGCGCACGGCTTCGCAGGCATGGATCAGGGCGCTGGCGGGGTCACCCCCCTGCCGCTCGGCGCGGGCCAGGGCAGCCAGCCCCGCCGCCAGGCCCTCGCGATGATCGCTCTGCCGGGCCAAGGCAACCGCTTCGTCCAGGCTGCCGCAGGCGGCCGGGAACTGGCCGGCGGCGACCTCCACCAGCCCCAGCCCGATCAGGGCCTCAGCCAG
>JBHIET010000100.1:0-9703 GCA_046760785.1 Anaerolineae bacterium
ACTCAGGACGACTGGCCTGATTTAGCTGCTAGCGGAGTGCGAAATCTAGGCTAAGCAAGCAAAGCCCCCTCCGGGGGCTGGATTTCAGCCCGTAGGGCTTTGTTGCTCAACCCGGGCGTTCACGTCCGGGTGAGTGCTCCATAGTGTACCACAGATTGCTGGCATCGGTCAACAGACATCCCCCAACTTACCAGCCTATCAGTTTCCCAACCTACCATTACTCATACCGCAGTGCCTCGATAGGGTTCAGCCCTGCCGCCTGGTTGGCAGGGTAGATGCCGAAGAACAGCCCGATGGCAAACGAGAAACCCACGGCCAGCAACACCGAGTCGAACGTGACCAGCGACTCCAACACTCCTGTCAACGACACCAATTGGCCCAGGCCCAGGCCCAGCAGGATACCAAGCAACCCTCCCAGCAGGCTCAGCACCACCGCCTCCATCAGGAACTGCGTCAGGATGTCCGCCTTCCGCGCGCCCACGGCCTTGCGGATGCCGATCTCCCGCGTGCGCTCCGTCACGGAGACCAGCAGGATGTTCATAATGCCGATGCCCCCCACCAGGAGCGAGATGCCGGCGACGGCCCCCAGAAAAATCGTCAGGATGTCCGTTACCGTCGTCATCATGGCCAACATGTCGGCCTGACTCATCACGTTAAAGTCCGCCTCCTCGTCTGGGTCGAGGCCGTGGCGACTCCGCAACAAGGCATCAATCTGATCCACAACCGCCTCCGACTGATCCTCCGAGGCCGCCACCACGTTGACGCTGGTCACGATAGGCTCCCCCAGGGCGTTGCGCCCTTCAAAGATCTTGGTCTGGGCCGTGGTGATGGGCACGAACACCGCATCGTCCGCGCTGCCCATCATTGAGTTGCCTTTTTCCTCCAACACACCGACCACGGTCAACGAAACCCGCCCGCTGTTCAGAGCTTGCCCTGAGCCTGTCGAAGGGCCGGAGAGAGCGACCTTGATCTTTTGTCCGATGGGATCAAAGCCGCCAAAAAGGTCCTGCGCCGTCTGATAGCCCAGCACGGCCACGTTGGCCCGTTTGTCCACATCCTTTTCCTCGATGAAATGGCCGCTCGCCACCTCCAGATCATAGGCACTCAAATACTCGCCCGTCGTCCCCAGCACCGAGACGTTGACGTTGGCGTCGCCAAAGATGACCTGGGTGTTCTGGGAATACTCCGGAGCGACGAGCGCCGCATCGGGCACGTTGCCAGGGTCAGCGATGGCCTCGGCGTCGGCGTAGGTGAGGGTGGTGGCGCTGCCTGCCGCGTTCCGCACTGGGCCGCTTTCGAAAGCGCCCGGAGACACGAAGAGCAGGTTGGTGCCGATGCTGGTGATCTCCTCGGTGATGGAAGCCTGCGCCCCTTCACCGATGGACATCAACGCGATAACGGCCCCCACGCCGATGATCACGCCCAACATCGTCAGTGCCGAGCGCATCTTATTGACCAGCAGCCCGTCCAGGGCCACCCGCACATTCTCCAATAAGTCCGCTATCCACGCTATCATTGTCTCACCTCATCCACGACCAGTCCGTCCCGCAACCGCACAATCCGCCCCGCCTGCGCACCGATCTCCTCGTCGTGCGTGACCATCAGCACGGTGATGCCTCTTTCCTCGTGTAGCCGGTGAAGAATCTCCATCACCTCGGCGCCCGCCTTGGAATCCAGGTTGCCGGTGGGCTCGTCGGCCATGATGATGGCGGGATTGTTGACCAGCGCCCGGGCGATGGCCACCCGCTGTTGCTCCCCGCCAGAGAGCTCCGTCGGCTGGTGGTCCATCCGGTCGCCAAGCCCGACCATCTCCAGCGCCTCTTGCGCCCGCCGTGCCCGCTCGGCCAGGGGGATGCGCTGCCCATCCCGGGTGTATTGCATGGGCAGCATCACCTGCTTCAGCGCGCTGGTGCGGGGCAGCAGGTTGAAGGTCTGGAAGACAAAGCCGATCTGCTGGTTGCGAATGGCCGCCAGTTGGTTGTCCTCCATACCCCCCACCTCGATCCCATCCAGTCGGTACACACCAGAGGTCGGCGTGTCCAGGCAGCCAACGACGTGCATCAGCGTGGACTTGCCGGAGCCGGAAGGCCCCATGATCGCCACCCACTCCCCCCGCTCAATCTCCAACGATACACCGCGCAGGGCGTGGACCTCCACTTCTCCCATCTGATAAATCTTGGTGACGTTCTCGATCTCGATCATGCTAGTCCCCTCCACCAAACATGCCCTCCGGGCCGAATCCCCGCTCGGTGGAGCCTTGGGTAGGTGCAGCGACCACGCTCACCACGTCTCCCTCGGCCAGGCCGCTGGTGATCTCGACCTCGGTGTCGGTCGTCAGCCCCAACGTCACCTCCACCTGCCCGGTCTGGCTGCCGACCAGCCGGTAGACGTAAGCCTGCTCTCCCTCCGTGTGGACGGCGCGCAGTGGGACGATCAGCGCACCCTCTTGGCTGGCGGAGACGATCTCCACGTCGGCCGTCATCCCGGCGCGCAGCGGTATCTCTGTCGGCGACAGGCGAACCGTGACCGGGTAGAGCACCACGCCGGACTCAACCTGGGCCACCGGCGCGATGAACGTCACCTCGCCGGTCAGTTCGGCGTCGGGAAAGGCATCCACGCTCACCAGCGCCTCCTGGCCGACGGTCACCTGCGCTACGTCGGTCTCGTCCAGGTTGATCTCCACCACCAGGACCGACAGGTCACTTATCACCACGATGGCTGATTGACCTGCACTGGCCATCTCGCCCGGCTGGATGTTCAACGCGGTGACAGTGCCGACCATGGGCGCGGTCAGTGTGGCCTGCTTCAGTTGCAGCCGGGCCTGTTCCAGGGATGCTCTGGCCTGGTCAACTTGAAGCTGGGCCGCCTCGATGTCGCTCTCGTCGGCGCCGTCCAGCAAAGCCTCCAGGTCATTCTGCGCCTGGCGATAGGCGTCAGCGGCGGCGGCCAGATCGTTGCTTGCCGACTGGAGCTGCTGATCCACCTGTTCCTGAACGCGCTTCAACTCCAGCTCTTTGTCCTCGAGTGTCTCCAGAGCATCCTCCACGAACCAATGGTCAGCGTCGTCCTCATTGTACTTCTCCAGCCAGTAGTTATAGTCCTCCAGCGCCTCATTGTACGCATCCTGCGCATCCTCCAACGATTCGTTGACCAAGATGCTATCCTGTGCGGTTCTTAGGCTAATCTGGGCCAGTTGCAATGAAGCCGCAGCCTGGTCCACAGCATCCTGCGCCTGCTCGATGTCGGCCTGGTCTGGCGGTTCCAGCAAAGTCTCCAACTGTAACTCTGCCTCGCGCAGCGAGAGCTCGGCCTGGGTCACCTGCAGTTCTGGGTCATCTGTGTCCAGTTGGGCCAGGAGTTGCCCGGCCTCCACCTGCTGCCCCTCCTCGACGAACACCTCGGCCACCAGCCCGCTCGACGAGAAGGCCAGAGAGACCTCGGATTGTGGGGCCAGGCTGCCGGTCGCGTCAACGGTGACCCGCAGCGTACCTCGCTGGACGACGGCCGTCTCCTCCGCCGGTGCCTGGGCTGCGGCACTCCGAGTCGAGAACCCCTGCCAGACGGTGTACCCTCCGTACCCTAGCCCGGCAAGCAGGACAACAGCCACAACGACGATCCACTTTTTCTTGTTCATACGTTTCCTCCTGTGTGAGTTTCCAGTAGTTTACAGGAAACTTATGGAGAGACTATGGAGATTCGATGGAGGGATAGTGGAGATAGGGGTGTCGAGGTTTGACGAAACACGAACAACCAGTTACAATGACTGGCAACACAGCCTGGATTGATCCTCCCCCAGCCAGTAGAAGGAGCATGGAAGTGACACTCAAACCACTGAAAGGATTCAAGTCGCTGAAAACGTACCACTGCGTCACCGGCTCGATGCGCCACGTCTACGTCTACAATAGTCACGACGTCAGTGAGGACATGCTGCTGGGCGTAGGCGCGGGGGTGAGCTTTGGTTATTGGCACTTCAAGGGGCAGCTCCCCTTCATAGGCGGGCGGGGCAACGTCGAGCGGCCAAAGGTGGAGGGACTAGTCAAAACCACGGGAAGGCGCACCGGTGTGGCGGTTGAGACATACACCACCTCCAGCGCCCGCAAAGCCAGGCAGACGCTCCTGGGGATGCTCGACGCGGGTCAGCCGGTGATGATCCAGTGCGACATGGGCTTCTTGCCCTACTTCGACTTCGGCGACACGGATTATCACTTCGGCTGGCACGTCGTAGTCGTCTGCGGGTACGACCCGTCAACACGCCAGGTGCTCATCGCCGACCGTGACGAGGAACTGCACCCGCTCTCGATGGAGGACCTGGAAAAGGCGCGTGGCTCTACCTACAAGCCCTTCCCCCCTCGGCACAAGTGGTACACCTTCGACTTCAGCAACAAGCGACAGCCGGACGCCCGCGAGGTGCGAGAGGCTATCGCCGAACAGGCGAAAGAGATGTTGGAGCCGCCCATCAGCAACATCGGCGTCAAGGGCATCCGCAAGGCAGCCAGACGCGCACTCAAATGGCCTGACCAGATGGACGAGGACGCGCTGCGCCTCACGCTGTTCAACGCCTACATCTTCATTGACGCGGAGGGGGGGTCCGGTGGTGGCATCTTCCGCTATATGTTCAGCCGCTTCCTGCGAGAGGCCGCTAGGATCATCGAAGACCCACGCATGGACGAGAGCGCCGATGAGTTCCAGCGCATCGGCGATGGGTGGCAAGAGGTCGCCGAGATTTTCAAGCAGGGATGGGAGGCTGAAGATGCCGCTACCGTGCTCCCGGAGACAACGACCCGGATGATGGAAATCGCTGACCTGGAGGAGGCAGCGTGGATGCAATTGAGAGAGTTGGTGAAGGGGATAGGCGAAAGATCGCCAGAACCCGTCAAGGCACCTCAATAAAGGCAATGGCACGAAACTTGCTACCAGATGTAACTGAGCGCCGCTGGTCGAGTTGCAGTTCGTCCCGCTGGTGCCGGGTCACCGGACGGTGGATCAATTACGTGCTGCCTACGCCGACGTAAGTGTCGCGCCGACCTGGCGGTTGCTGCTTGATACACTGCTCCCGAAAGCGACGTCGTTCATCTATGCCATCTATTGACGCATGGTACGGAATTCCTTGCCATCGGGGTGCATTTCAATCCTGGGGCAAACAGACCCTCCCGCAGGTTGCCAATGATCACCTACACGGGGCTTTTTCTCCTTTCGGCAGCCACGCTCATCTTTGAGATCAACCTCACACGCATCTTCTCCGTCGCGCAGTTTTACCACTTCGCCTTTATGATCGTCAGCCTGGCGCTCTTGGGGTTTGGCGCGAGCGGAACTTTTCTCGCGCTTTTCCCCCGCCTGAAAGAGCGTAACCCTGCCCGTATGTTGATCCTCTTGAGTTGGGGATTCGCGCTCACAGCGGTCGGCTCCTACGTGCTCACCCTCTACGTTCCGTTCGATTCCTTCCGCATCGCCCACGACCGGCGGCAGTGGGCCGTGCTCTCGCTGCACTACGTCGCGCTGGCGACCCCCTTCTTTTGCAGCGGCACCAGTGTCGGCCTGCTGCTGGCAGCGCAGCCCGAGGTTGCCAACCGCACCTACGCGGCCAACCTGACCGGTTCGGCTATTGGCTGCCTTCTGGCCGTCGTCGCCCCATCACTGATGGGCGGCGAAGGCACCGCCCTCCTCTCCGCCGCCCTGGCGATCCTGGCCGCCCTCACCTTCCACCATCCAACACGCAACACGCAACACGCGACACGCATCGCTCAATTCGCGCTCGCCATCGCCCTGCTGCTTGCCGCTTTCCATCCACCCCCCTTCCTCGCAATCCGCCTCTCTCCCTACAAGAGCCTCTCCTACGCCCTCCTCTACCCCGACGCGGAGTTGGTCTCCCAGCGCTGGAACGGCTTCTCGCGGGTGGACGTGGTGCGCTCGAGCAGCGTCCGCAGCCTGCCGGGGCGTGGGTTCACCTGTCCTGGGGAGCCGCCGCTCCAACTGGGCCTCACAGTAGATGGCGACGACCTCAGCCCCATCAGTCACGTCCCGCCGGGCTTCACAGCGCCGGAACACACTGACTGCCTGCTGACCGCGCTCCCCTACCGGCTGCGGCCCGGAGCTCGCGCGTTGGTGCTGGAGCCTCGCGGCGGCTTCGACCTGCTGACAGCGCTCGCAGAAGGGGCGCGGGTGGTCACGGCAGTGGAGGCCAACCCACTCATCGTCGAGGCGGTGCGGGCGCAGGGAACGTGGGCGGGCGACTTGTACGACGACCCCCGCGTGACGGTCGTGGTGGAGGAAGGGCGGGCCTACGCACGGCGAGCGCAGGAGCGGTACGACGTGGTGATGCTCTCGCTGACCACACCGCAGCGCCCGGTCACCTCCGGCGCGTACAGCCTGGCCGAAGACTATCGCTACACTGTCCAGGCTTTCGCCGACTACCTGGCCCGGCTGGACGAGGGCGGCCTGCTGGTGGTGACGCGCTGGCTGCAAGTGCCCCCTTCTGAAGCGATCCGGGCTTTCGTGCTGACAGTGGAGGCGGTCGAGCGGGCAGGGGGCGACCCGAGGGCCAGCATCGTCGCGCTGCGCAGTTACCAGCAGATGCTCATCCTGGTGCGGCGCGGCCCGTTCACAGAGGAGGAACTGGAGACTGTCCGTGCCTTCGCCGCTCCACGTGCCTTCGATCTCGTCTATCTCCCAGACATCCGCCCTGACGAGGTGAACCGGTACAACGTGTTGCCGGAGCCGGACTACTACCGCGCTTGCAGGGGGTTGCTGGAGGCGCCGGATAGGGACGCCTGGTATCAGGCGTATCCCTTCGATGTGACGCCGCCGACGGACGACCGGCCGTTCTTCGGCCACTTCTTCAAATGGGGGCAGGCCCCAGAGGTGCTGGCGATGGCCGGCCACACCTGGCAACCCTTCGGCGGCGCAGGCTACTTCGTGCTGCTGGCACTGCTGGCGCTGGCGGTGCTCGCTGCTGGGACGCTGATCCTATTACCACTGGCGGTGCGCGGGCGCGGAGGAGTAGGACGAGGGGGACTGTGGGGCACGACGCTGGGGTACTTCGCGCTGTTGGGGCTGGGGTATCTGTGCGTGGAGATCCCGCTCCTGCAGCAGTTCGTCCTGTTCCTTGGACACCCAGCCTACGCGCTGGCGACGGTGCTCTTCGCGTTGCTGCTGTTTTCCGGGCTGGGGAGCTTGCTTAGCCGCCGCGTGGGGCTCTGGCTGGTGCTGATCCTGCTGCCAGCGCTCGTCGGAGGTTACGCGCTGGGGTTGCCGGCCCTCTTTGCGGCAACCTTGGCCGCGCCGCTGGGGGGACGACTGGCTATCGCGGTGGTGGCGCTGGCCCCACCGGGCCTGCTGATGGGCATGCCCTTCCCGAAAGGGCTGGCGCTACTGGAGCAGAAGCTTGCCCTCGTCGCCTGGGCCTGGGGGGTCAACGGGGCAGTCTCGGTCGTGGCCTCGATCCTGGCCGCGTTGCTGGCACTCTCTTTCGGATTCTCCGCCGTCCTGACACTGGGGGCGGTCTGCTACGTCGGGGCGTGGGTCGCAGCAGTGACGATTAGCGCCCCTCGCCGGTGAGCGGGACGAAGGCGACGCCACCCATGTTGAAAGCCTGCAGTTCCCCGTCTGGCTGCTTGACGAACTTCCACAGCGTCTGGTAGCCGCCCGGCGGCCCGACCGGGATCACCATGCGCCCGCCCGCAGCCAGTTGATCCGCCAGCGGCTGCGGCACGTGGTCGGGGGCGGCGGTGACGATGATGGCCTCGAAGGGAGCGTGTTCGGGCCAGCCGTAGTAGCCATCCCCTTGCTTGCAGTGGACATCTGTGTAACCCAGGCTCTCCAGTCGTTCGCGGGCATTCCCGGCCAGTTCGGGGATGATCTCGATGGTATAGACTTCGACTTCGGGGATCTCGGCAAGGATGGCAGCCTGATAGCCGGAGCCTGTGCCGATCTCCAGCACTTTATCTCCCTCCTTCAATTCGAGCAACTCGGTCATCAGCGCGACGATGTAGGGTTGGGAGATGGTCTGGCCATAGCCGATGGGCAGCGGGTAGTCGCCGTAGGCGTAGTCCTGCTCATTCTCGGACACGAAGAGGTGGCGAGGGACAGAGCGCATAGCGCGCAGTACGTCCTCATCGGTGATGCCGCGTCTTTCAATCGTCTCGATCACCATTCGCTCCCTTCGTTGGGCGAAGACTGCCTCATCACCTGGCATCAACGGGGTGGAGGTGGGGACAGTGATGGGAGTGACAGTAGATGATGGCACTATAGATGGCCAGGGCGTTGTGACTGCCGTGCACGCAGTAAGCAGGGCGAGCGCCAGATTTAGAATCACTCCACTCCTGCGCATTGCCCGGTCCTTTCTGTTGCACTCCCATTTTATCATTTTTCGGTCGGTGATGCAACGTCGGTTACCCCGTGCTGCCCTGAAGAGGCAGCACCGGCGTACACCTTTGTGGCGGGGAGGGACTGACACGCCACCCATCGGCGCAGGAGTTCCACCCGGAAGCGATAACGGCCGTCCTCCCGTTCCAGCACCTGCCGATCCACGAGTGCCTGTAGCGTTCCCTCGTCCAGATCGGGCACCGCCCGGCAATCCACCCAGCCCTTCGACAGGGCTTCGACGGGCTCAGCCTGGCAGCTCAGGACGCCGCCCTGAGTGCCTTTCCGGTAGACCCGCGCCAACCGTTCCAGCACCTCTCGCTGTTCCTCCGTCAGCCAGTCCCAGACGGCGCCGAAGTAATAGGTCTCCCCGGTCTCCAGGAGCCGGTCCAGAGCCACCTCCACTCAAACTCTCCTGGGTCATCTCTACGCCCCCAAACTTGAAACCGGGAACCTGAACCTCTACTTCCTCACACCGGCATCCTCAGTTGTATTGTCCCCGTCTCGACGTAAGCCTTGAGCCCCTCCAGAGCTGCCTGGTAAATCTTGTGCACACGACGAGTGATGAGAAGGAGGCGGGCCAGCAGCGCCAGTGGACCGTAGAACTCGTGACGACTGAGCACCTCGGTGCCGCCAGCGGTGGCATCGAAGCGGAAACCGTGGATCGCCTCCATCCCTATCACTCTCCCCTCCCAGGCCACGTAAGCCCCGGCACGAATCTCGACGATAGTGGCGACCCCCGTCACTCTGCCGAGGGGAAAGCCAATCCTTACGGCCTGGCGGAACCGCGCCCCCATAACCCAGGGGTTGCCGGCGGTCCATTCTGCCTTAACCAGGGCTGGGAACCAATAAGGCCACCTGCTGAGGTCGGCAAAACACGTCCATAGCACCCCAGACGAGGCGGCCACCTCGATGCGATCTTCCACCACAGCCAGTGGCCTACGTTTCTTGCTCATCAGGTCACCCCCCCAGGCACCAGTGATAGCATTTTACTCCAAATACCATCGCTTGCCAAACGATCTAACAGCGGTCCAGTAGCCGAATCTTCGCATTTCGCTTGACAAAACCGACAATCTGCGGATCCGGTTTAGCTTGGGCCATCCAGGGCATGGGCCAACACAACTTCATCCAGGGATGGCATCTCATAGGACCTTTCGCCGGCACAGAAGCCAACGGCCTCTCTCGGTCGGATGACCGGGGGCACACCTGGACGCGCCTGGGCCAGGGGAGTGTCACGCAGACAGTCAACGCCGTTGTCGTTTCACCGGAACTCCCTGTCAAGGCCGACGTCTTAGCCCGTTTTTCGCACCCCTGGAAATCGTAACAGTGATTGTACAGATCATAG
>JBHIET010000101.1:0-9573 GCA_046760785.1 Anaerolineae bacterium
GGCTCTCTGTGTCCAGGTCGGAATAGCCTGAGTTGTTACACAGAGTTTCACAGAGGAACACAGAGAGATTTTCGGTATCTCTGTGAATCTCCGTGCCTACTCAGTGGCTCTCTGTGTCCAGATCGGAATAGCCTGAGTTGTTACACAGAGTTTCACAGAGCATTCCACAGAGGAACACAGAGAGATTTTCGGTATCTCTGTGTCCAGATCGGAATAGCCTGAGTAGATGTTCTAAATCTTGTCAAGTAGTTGAACCTTAAAATCCTGCGAATAGCCCTTGGGCCTCAATTTCGGGTACAGGCCGCACGCGACCTAACCCTGGTCTGAATCGGTTTTCGACCGGGCTTGACAACTCGCCCCGTGATGTGCTATCATGCTCTCACGGAGCGAGGGGAAGTTGTCTCCAGTCTGAGGTGACCTCGCAGGTCAGCCTCTTATCTACCTGGAGCGACTTCTCCTTTCTTCTTTTCGCTCCGCGCGTTCCTGCCGGGCGCGGCGCGTGTTGCGCTGGCGCACCTCCTCCGGCACGGTGTACCGTTCGGCGATGATCGCCCGCGCTCCCTCCGGCGTCACCGGCGTCCCATCCACATCCCGCAGTTCGTAAGGGCGGTCTTCGCTCAGAATGACCCGAATGCGGTCGAGCAGATGGGTGGCACAGGCGCACACCGCCTGGGTATGGTGGTTGCCCTTGTTCACCATCTGATCGTAGTAGATGGCCGCGATCTGGGGGTCCCACTGACGAGCGCTCTCCGCTTCCAGGAAGGCGTACTTCTTGACCGGGTCGGGACCGGCCTGGGTGATGCGCAAGCCTTTGCCTTCTCGCTCTCCACTCTGATCGCTGTAGGGCACCATCCCGCTCCAGCCGCGAAAGGCACGCATGGTGGCAAAGCGGCCCGCATCGCCGACAAAGGCGACGTGGACGGCCGCCCCATCCTGACCGACCCCTTTGATCGTCTCCAGGTGGCGGCTGGGTGGAGTTGGCGGTAACGGGGGCAGGTCACCTGGAGGCGCACGAAGTGGGCCTCGGCTTCCAGTTCGGCCAGGCGGCGCTGCTCCCGCCGCACCTCTTCGGCCAGAGGCCGGTAGTCCAGGTAGCTGCCTGGCTCACCGTACAGCGACAGGACTTCCTGAGCCAGGGTTAGCAATGGCTCAATCCAGCCCTCGTCACCGTCGTAGACCTCCGCCGCTCGCCAGGCCCGCCGCAGGCCAGACACCCCGGCCGCGACCACCAGCCTGGGGTCATAGAAATGGTCACGAAACCAGCGCGCCGCAGGGCTGAAGGGGTCGGCAAAGACCCGTCGGTGAAGGTCTGGCCAGCCCAGGTGGTCGGTGGACCGCAAGCGGTTCTGGATGGCACTGGCCTGAGTGGTCAGTCGTTCCAGTTCCTTGCAGCCCCGCTGGAGCGCCAGGTAAGCGGGCCCCGGCCGAACCCAGGGATACAGGCCGTCGGGGTTGACCACCGGCAGCCGGGCCAGGGTTTGGGCCGACAAGCGGTCGCTCTTGGCGTAGCGCTGGTAGAAGCGGGCCAGGTCAGCGGCCATGCGCGGGTTGACCAGGTAGACGGTCGCCCCACGCTGCTGGAAAAAGACGACCACCGCATACCAGACGATGCCAGTGGCTTCCAGTACCACCGCCAGAGGCTCATCCGGCCTCATCCCTCGTCGGGCCCAAGCATAGACGCGCTCCAGGTCGGCCTGGCAAGTCCTGAACTTGACCAATTTGCTGATGAACCCGCCCCGCTCGTCGGCGAGGATGGCCCGATGTTTGGCCACCACGGCCAGATCGATACCCAGAATGCGCATTTTGCCCTCCTTTCTCTTCTTGCCACCATCGGGTTACACGGGCGGGCAACGGTGCGCCTTGGACGCCCAGGGCCAGGGACGGTATGCTAACCAGACTTGTCCTTGATTAGGGGCAGAGCGACACGCTCTCCCCAATGTTCCTAATCGGGTCTCCTGGGCAGGGAGGTGAGCAATCTACTCATAGAGGCAGCCGAGGCTCCTCAGTTACACTTGGTAAGCTCACACCTTGCCCTCTCAGGACATAGCATACCCTCCCTGACGCCATCTGGCAAGGCTATTCGAGGTTGTTAAGGTTCAGTCCAAGTATACAAGTTGCAATTACACTACCGGCCAGGGTACTTGACGGCGGGCGGGGTCGGGGTGGGGAAATACTGCACTCTCCAGCAGCGCCACCAGACGCATCCCCAACGCAGCGATCTCTTCCTCGATCAACAGGTGGTCCAGCATCTTACACAGCGCGCTCTCACCGGCCAGACACTCTTGTAACTGGCGTAGGGCAGCCAGGTATTCCTCAGGGATTGGCTCCCCGGCAAAATCCCAGATGACGGTGCGCAGCTTGGGCCTAGGGTGGAAGGTCAGGGCATTGTCAATTGCCCAGATGCGGCCTCCTGCGTCCAGCAACAGGTGACCACCCTTGCGGTCGGCGTTGTTGACCAGGACGTCGAACAAAGCTACCGGAAGCAGGTCGGACCGCCGCTCCTCACGAAATGTGAAGTAGTGAGCCTTCGGATCGGCATCGATATAGAGTTGAAGAGCGCCGGGGCCATGGGGACCATCGCGCAGAACAGCGGGCGGGATGAGCGGCCACCCAAGTGCCTGGCTGACCAGGTAGGCAGCCACTTCCCGCAGGCAGAGCGTGCCGTGGGGAAAGTCCCATAACTGTCTTTCCCCCTGGCACGGCTTGTAGATTGCCAGCACCTGTAGATCGCCGTCGTCAACACTGGTCAGAAAAATGATGTTGGAACTGGAGAGGATCGGCCCCAGGAGTTCCACGTGGCCCTGGGATAGCAACCGCACCACGCGCTCCAGCCCTACGGCTACCGCAGAGTCTGTCTCAGGCCCTGTCGTCCTCATCTGGTTCGTAGAGGCGTTTGCGTCCATTGCCCCTCACACAAACGTGCTTCTCACCGGGGTCCATCGGCTCACGACACAGGGGGCAGATGGGGCGGCCCGCAGCGACGGCAGTGGCAGCCTTGCGGGCCAGGGCTGCCATCTGAGCGGGACTGGCCCAAATATGCACTCTGGCTGCCTGTTGTCCCTCTTCTGTAACCAACTCCTCAGCTACGACGACCAGCATATCCTGTACATGATTGTAGCCCAACCCCAACTTTCCCACACGGAAGAGTGGCTCAACTGGCTGGATGAGATCCAGGCTTGCAGGCTCAGGTTCGTCTATCTCTCCCAGTTGCTTCAGGATATTGCCAATGGCGATAGACAGCGCGGCGGCGTGCATCTTCTCGATGATCAACGTAATGAGCATCTCACCTTGTGCCGCCTGGAGGTAAAACGTGCGCTGACCAGGCGGGCCGATGGTGTCAATGGTGATGAAGTCTGCCTGGCTCAGTTCGATCGTTTCAGGCTGTCCCATTTCCCTCCCTCCACGATAGGCGGTAGATGCCCGGTATCGTTCAGGCACACCAGACGAGGCACTGGACCACCCAGTTCCAACACCGTCAGTGAGGCCGGGGCGATAACCAGCCGCTGGAACAGATCCAGGGGCAGTCCAATGTAAAAGGCCACAGCGGTCTTGATCGTGTCGGCGTGGGAGACGACGATCACGGTCTGTTGCGGGTGCTTGGTGCGCAGTCCCTCCAATACCGTCACAACCCGCGCCTGTACCTCGCGCATACTCTCGCCGCCGGGGAAACACACCGTACTGGGCGCAAACTGCATAGCACGCCATAGCCGCCGTCGGCGCAATCGCTCCAGCGTCTGCCCAGTCCAGCGTCCAAAGCGAACCTCTCCCAGTCCCTCGCACACCACCACTGGCAGCCCGTGGGGCGCGGCGATGATCTCAGCCGTCTCCAACGTCCGCTCCAGTGGGCTGGCGTAGATGGTCTCGATCTCGACCGGGGCCAACCGTTGGGCTAAAGCCTTCACCTGGGCTCGTCCTTGCTGGTTGAGATGGACGCCGGGCATCCAGCCAGCCAGGATACCATCTTCTCGATGGTCGTTGGTGCCGTGACGGATGAGGTATAGACGGGTCATTGTTCAGGGACTCCGATCCCCCCTCCCCCTCTCCCGTTGGAAGAGGGAGAGGGGGGATGAGGGGTGGGGGGAAGGTCCTACCGCACGAGCAGCACCGGACAGTCCACCTCGTTCAACAACACCTGGAGTGCCTCCAGGGGCAGGATAGTACTGCCCAGCACCAGCACGCCGCTTCCCTCGGACTGCACTTCGCGAGTGAGCGTTGCCACGCCTGCATCTGCCAACCGCCGGTAGCGGATCAATAATTTCTGTCTGCGTAGCCAATCGGCGGTCTCGGCTTGCAGGCGATACTCTTCATCCAACGTGTCGGCCACGACCAGTACGGCCAGGTAGCTCCCCCCTTTCTCCTGGGCCAGGTGAGTGGCTATTCTCAAAGCCTGCTGGGCGGTGGGCGAGCCGTCATACGCCACCATCACCGGGGGCTTGATGCTCACGTCGCGCTGAAGTAGGAGTACGGACTTTGGGGCCTGTGCTGCTGCGGCCCGCGCCGTGGAGCCCAGCCGCACCCGCCGGATGAGCGGGCGGCTTGCCTTTCCCAGGCTGAGCAGGTCCGCGTCCAGTGCCGCTGCCAGCACCTCCGGCGCAACCTCTCCACGCACGACTCGGAAAGACCACCTGATCTGCCGCCGCTCACAGGCTGCTGCAAGTGCCTGGCGGGCCTGTGTTGCCTGCGCCCGCAGTTCCCGCTCCATCCGCGTTCGATCCAACCGTGCAGCGGTGACAAAGGGATACCGCACCTCTCGCGCCACAGGCGTCCCTGCCACTCGCAGCAAATTGATGTCTTCGACGAAGAGCCCCTGTAGCTCAGCCTCCAGGCTGGCGGCCAACTCGGCCGCGGCCTCCAGCGCTGCCAGGCTGTGACGTGAAGCGTCCAGCGCCACCAGTATGCGCCGGATCGTCAATTCTTCATATCGCTCGCTCATACTTCGCCCTCTTCCTCCTCAACCACCTCTCCCTCTTCCTTGGGAGGTGCAGCGAAGGCTCGTTGCTTTTCGGACAGTTCAATCAGCCGGGCTTCGACCAGTTGGTTGATGCTTCCCTCGGGGAAGTTCCCCTCCTCGTCCCGCTCTCCGGCCGTGACGCCGGTCAGGAGTTCTACGGCTTGATCAACCGTCCGCACGGAGTAGACGTGGAACTGACCCGCCTCCACCGCCTCCACGACGTCCTGCCGCAGCATGAGATGCTGCACGTTGGAGGCCGGGATAATCACTCCCTGCTCGCCCGTC
Organism: Anaerolineae bacterium; assembly: GCA_046760785.1. GTDB lineage: Bacteria > Chloroflexota > Anaerolineae > B4-G1 > B4-G1 > JBHIET01. Next base: position 5,237 of record JBHIET010000101.1, read on the forward strand.
AGCCCCCGGGCCTTGCAGACGTCGAAGAAGCCCTCGATTTTCTCGTTGACGCCGCCAATGGGTTGAGCCTCGCCGTGCTGGTTAACGGAGCCGGTCATGGCCAACGATTGCTTGGCAGGCACCTCCGCCAGCGCGGAGAGCAGTGCACATAGTTCCGCCATCGAAGCGCTATCCCCCTCCACCCCGCCGTACGATTGCTCGAACACCAGGCTGGCTGAGAGAGAGAGGGGACGCTCGGCGGCGTAGCGAGCGCCGAGGAAGCCCGAGAGGATGAGCACACCCTTGGAGTGGATAGGGCCGCCCAATTCAACCTCGCGCTCGATGTCCACCACCTTGCCCTTGCCCATACGAACGCGGGCGGTGATGCGGCTGGGTTGTCCGAAGGCGAAATTGCCCAGCCCGATCACCGAGAGGCCATTGACCTGCCCCACGCGTTCGCCGGTCGTGTCAATCAGGATCGTCCCCCGCTGGATTCGCTCCTGCACCCGCTCCCGCAGCCGGTCGGCACGATGAATCTGCGCGTCAATCGCCCGTTGCACGTCGCCTGCGGTCACGACACCGTTGCCGGCCACGCCCGCCCAGTAGTCTGCCTCGCGCAGCAGGTCAGAGACGCTTAGCAGATGGACAGAGACTTTTTCGGCGTCTCCCGCCATGCGAGCACTGTGTTCGACGATCCGTGCGACAGCACCCCGGTCGAAGGAACGCAGCTCACTCCTGCGGGCCAGCGTAGCCAACAGGCGAGCGTACAGCAGGTCGTTCTCCGCGCTGCGCGCCATCTCCTCACTGAAATCGGCCTCGACCTTGAACAGTTCGCCGAAGTCGGGGTCGTACTGGTAGAGCAAATAGTACAGCAGCCGCTCGCCGATCAGGATGACCTTCACGTCCAGTGGAATGGGCTCCGGCTCCAGTGACACGGTGCTGACCAAGCTCAACGCCTGGGCCATCGACTCGATGCGCACCTCCTGCGAGCGGAGGGCACGCTTGAGCCCGTCCCAGGCGTAGGGCTGCAGCAGTAACTGACGGGCATCCAGGATGAGGTAGCCGCCGTTGGCGCGGTGCAACGCGCCCGGCTTGATCAAGTTGAAATCGGTCACCAGCGCCCCCATCTGAGCGATGTGCTCGACGCGCCCGATGAGATTGTTGTAGGTCGGATGCTCTTCGAAGATCACAGGTGCACCCGCAGACTGGCTGTGGTCCACGAGTACATTCACCTGATAGCGGCGGAACAGGGATGGGCCTGCCAGTGAGGGCGGCAGCGGGATGCCCATAACCCGTGGGGCCTCCTCGGGTTTGCGGAACTCGTCCACGTTCTCGACCACGTCCTGTTCCACCGCGTCCAGGTAGTCCACCACGTCCGCTAGTTCAGCGTACTTTTCGCGCAGTTCGTCAACCGGGTGACCGACGACAGACATCGCCACCTGCCGATCCAATTCCTTCACCTTCTCCCGCGCTTCACGTTCCCATTGCCGCACCTGATATATGGTCTCCTGGAGTTGCTCCTGGAGTTTAGGGATGTCTTCTTCGACCTGTTTGCGCTCCTTCTCCGGCAGTTTTTGAAACTCGTCCGGGCTGATGACCTCACCTTCCCGCATCGGCGCGAAGGCCAGTCCGACCGGCGTGCGGATCAGCGCGATACCGCGCTCCTGGGCCTGTTGCTGAATCTCGCCAAAGGCTTTCTCCTGCCGCTCCTTGAGTTCTTCTTCGACCTCCTGCTTGCGCGTGCGGTAGTCTTCACTTTCGAAGACGGCAGGGATCGCAGTGTGCAGTTCTTCGACCAACTGCTCCATATCCTTGCGCAGTATCACTCCCTGTCCAGGCGGGAGCGACAAGGCATGCGCTCTGTGGGGCTGCTCGAAGTTGTTGACGTAGCACCAGTCGGGGGGGATTGGTTCGCCGGCAGCTTTCTGGTCGAGGAACTGGCCAATGGTGGTGCGCTTCCCCGTGCCGCTGGGCCCCAGCGCGAACAAGTTGTAACCCTCGCGCTGGATGCCAATGCCGAACAGAATCGCATCCACCGCTCGCTCCTGGCCTACGATCCCGCTCAGGTCTTCCAGTTCGGCTGTCGTCTCGAAATCGAATTGTGACGGATCACACGTCTGACGCAATCGTTGCGCCGGTAGCGGTTCCACAATTGCCATATATGAGCCTCCTCTGCTCGATGCTCGATACTGGATACTTGCTATTCCATCTCCGCCAGAATCGTTATCCACCTGTCAATGATAGCAGAAACCGCTCCAAAGCGCAATTCCGTGACTTCTAGTGATTACCCACATCTTACCGCGAAGCACGCAAAGAGCGCAAAGGGAATCAAAAAAGGTTTCTTTGCGGCCTTCGCGCTCTTTGCGGTTCAAAGAAAACGCTGTCATTGCCCTGTGTTCTGACATGTGGGCAATCACCAACGTGACTTGCCCTCTGCGCGAAGCGCGGTATAGTTGTGCCACTAGGCCCAGCCTCTCAGACCCCCTAACCCCTCCCCATCCCCTCCCCAGCGTGATACGCTCCCACCCATCCAAGTTGCCCGAACGCTCAAAGGCGCTATAATGTATGTATGCGCAGACAGGATACCCATCTCTACGTAACCGCCTTCGCTGGCGGGTTGGTCTCGCTGGCCGTCGAGTTGGCTGCCTCCAGTCTGCTCCGCCCCCACTTCGGCACTGCCAACCTGGTATGGGCGGCCATCATCGGGCTGATTTTATTCTACCTGACGGCAGGCTACTTCCTCGGCGGGCGGTGGGCCGACCACTCCCCTCATGCCGCTACGCTCTACCAGATCGCGGCTTGGGCGGCCTTCCTCATCGGCCTCGTGCCCTTCGCTGCTTATCCAGTGCTCTCATTGGCGACGCCGGCCTTCGACCACTTCGACGCTTGGCTGCTCGTTGGTTCCTTCGCCACCGTGCTGATCCTCTTCAGCGCCCCCGTCACGCTGCTGGGCTGCATCTCGCCCTTCGTCATCCGGCTGGTGGTGGAAGACGTAGCAAGCGCCGGACAGGCCGCCGGTCGCGTCTATGCCATCTCGACTGCCGGCAGTTTCCTGGGCGCGTTCCTGCCCGACTTGCTGCTCGTGCCCACCATCGGCACGCGCAACACCTTTATCCTGCTGTCGTTGCTCCTGCTGACTATCGCGCTCGTCGGCCTTGCCCGCAGTTTCCCGCGTCGCCTGCTCCTGTATCTCTGGATGCCCGCAGTCATCATCCTGCTGTCCCTGCTTTTGCGCGGCCAGCCGGTCAAGGCGGCAGAGAACGCCATCTACGAAACTGAATCGGCCTACAACTACATCCAGGTAGTGGAGGAGGAAGGCTGCCGCCACCTGTTGCTGAACGAAGGACAGGGTACTCACTCCATCTACTGCCCTCATCAACTGCGCACCTCCGGGCCATGGGATTACTTCCTCGTCGCGCCTTACTTCAACCCCCCGCCTTACACCCCCGACCGAGTCAAGAGCGTGGCACTCATCGGGCTGGCCGCTGGCACCATGGCCCGGCAGTACACCGCCGTCTACGGGCCGCTCCCCATTGATGGCGTGGAGATTGACCCTGAGATCGTGCGCGTGGGACGGGAGTACTTCGCGATGGGCGAGCCCAACCTCGATATCGTCGTCGCCGACGGGCGCTACTACCTGGCCCATTCCGACCGGCGCTACACCGTCGTCGGCGTGGACGCCTACCGGTTGCCCTACATCCCCCCACACCTGACGACGGTTGAGTTCTTCCGCCAGGTGCACGACCATCTCACCGCCGATGGCGTCGTGGCCATCAACGTCGGCCGTGCCGCTGGGGACTACCGGCTGGTGGAGGCCATGCTGGCGACGCTGCTTCAAGTCTTCCCCTCGGCCCACGTGATTGAAGTGCCGAACAGCTTCAATGCTGTCGTCGTCGCCACGGTGCAGCCCAGCGAGCCCGGCAACCTGCTGCTCAACCTGCCGAACCTGGAAGGGAACGAGTTCCTGTACCCGACGGCACTAAATGCGGTAGCGAATCTGCACCCTACAGAACTCGGGACGGTCATCTTCACCGACGACCGCACCGCCATCGAGCTGATGACCGACAGTCTAGTACTCGACTTCGTTCTGAAAGGGGAATAATCGGGGACACGGACTCTTTGTCCTTATCTGCGGAGTACTTGTTTACCGCCTGGCTGGCGATTGAAATCGCGCCTGTGGAGCGCCTGCGGCGCTGGCTGTCCGCCTGCGCGGACAGTTGGACCATCGCCTGCGCAGGCGGGCGAGCGGCGCGAAGCACCCTTGAGCCGCAGATTTCAAATAGCCAAATCGCATCCTGAGTAGTTTGACAATGTCAGATTAACATAAAGCAGGCTGCACTTGCTCGCCGGTGCTCGTA
>JBHIET010000102.1:0-9123 GCA_046760785.1 Anaerolineae bacterium
TACAGAAGGATACCTGGTCCCTACATTTTATGCCAGCTTATTCTCTATACTAGGTATTCATAGTAGCTCTACTTCACTCTAGCTCAAAGGGGGGATGGTGTGTAGTTGGCAAGCACACCCAAGTGTGCTATACTCCCGCCTGCGTGCAGGAGTGGAAAGACAACAGGAAATGGAGCTATCGCAATGTCAAGAAGCGACATGAACAAGATCCTCGTGACCGGCGCATGCGGCCAGATCGGCTCCGAGCTGACCATGGCACTCCGCGAGAGGTATGGCAATGAGAACGTCGTGGCCACCGGTCACAAGACGGAGCCCAGTCCCAAGCTGCGCGATTCGGGCCCCTTCGAGTTCATTGACGTGACCCGGCGGGAGACCATCGAGGAGGTAGTGAGCAAGTACAACATTGACACTGTCTACCACATGGCCGCTATCCTTTCGGCTGTCGGGGAGAAAAACCCCCAACTGGCCTGGGACGTCAACATCAAGGGCCTGTACAACATTCTTGAGATCGCCCGGGAACGCGAGATGGCCCGGGTTTTCTGTCCCAGCTCCATCGCCGCTTTCGGGCCGCAGACCCCCAGGGACAACACGCCTCAGGAGACGATCCTGCGCCCGACGACGATGTACGGCGTCACGAAGGTAGCCGGGGAGCTATTGTGCGACTACTACTTCCAGCGCTTTGGTGTGGACGTGCGCGGCGTCCGCTACCCCGGCATCATCAGCAGCGAGACCCCGCCTGGCGGCGGCACCACCGACTATGCGGTGGAGATCTTCTACGAGGCGATCAAACACAAGCGATACGCCTGTTTCCTGAGGGAAGACACAGTGCTGCCGATGATGTACATGCCCGACTGCCTCAAAGCCACCATTGATTTGATGGAGGCCGATCTCTCCCGTCTTAAGCACCACTCCGATTTCAACCTGGCAGCGTTCAGCTTCAGCCCTGCCGAATTGGTGGCCGAGATCCAGAAACACGTGCCTGAATTCACCTGCGAGTACGAACCCGACTTCCGGCAGGAGATCGCCGATTCCTGGCCCCGCACCATTGACGACAGCGCCGCACGAGAGGAGTGGGGATGGGAGCCGGAGTACGACTTGGCGGCGGTGGTAGCGGATATGCTGGAGAAACTGGGACAAAAGCATGCGGAAGGACGGCTGTAGTCCAAAGTCGAGGGGCTCGCTCAAGGAGGAGGACGAGGCAGCTATTTAGCGCTTCAAGGTTTCGAGCGACGTATCATCTGGCGTGGGTACGATCTATCGTGAGAGTTGGGGTGCCTCACCTGTTGTGCCGTCACGGCGAGGCTGAAATCGTGATGGCCTTCGAGCGCCCCGATCAGTTGCGGGCCGGACGCTGGTACGGCGGGAAAGGGAACGGGGAGCTGGTGAAAGAATGTCTCAAACTGGTGCAACAGACCGAAGTCTGGGCCAGATGAACATATCCCAAGAATTGTACCCCGCCCTGGCTGACTTCATCGCTCGGGCCGGCGAGGTCCCGAATCTCAGAGCCGCCGTCCTGTTCGGTTCGACTGTCACCGGTGAGTTTCGTCGCAAGAGCGATGTAGACGTCTTGCTGCTCTTCGATACCGACCACAAGCAACCAGCGGCGTCTACACGGTCACCTGGAACGCCGACGATGCTGACGACGACCCGTTCATAGGACATCAGACAAGACACAAGGAGGTCATTCAAATGCAGATCAAAAGGGACCCGATAAGTTATCTGGGTGAGGAGTACGAACGTCTGGCCCGTGAGGGCTTGACCTGGGAGCCCAGGGAGCTCCAGAGCGCCAGCCGTCCCATCTCCACCATTGACGGCAGAGAAGTTGTCGTGCTCTGCTCCAACAATTACCTCAATCTATCCACACACCCCAAGGTGGTCAACGCTATGATCAAGGCCACGGAGAAGTATGGGGCAGGGGCAGGGAGCGATCGCTCCATTGCCGGCGACACATCTCTGCACAGGGAGTTGGATCGCCGCCTGGCGGAGTTTAAGGGGGCACCTGCTTCCCTGACCTTCCAGACGGGCTTCATGACGAACCAGGGCCTCGTCGCGCAACTGGCCGGCGCAGGCGACCTGTATGTCTCGGATGAGCTGAACCACGGCTCAATCATAGATGGGATGCGGCTGACTCGCGCAGACCGGGCCGTCTTCAAGCATAAGGATGTTGACGACTTGGCCCGCGTGATGGAGGAAGCGGAAACCCATCAACCTCCCTACAAGCACATCTGGATCGTCACCGACGGCGTCTTCAGCATGGATGGTGACCTGGCCCCACTGCCAGCAATCGCGGAGATTGCCGCAGAGCACGGCGCGGGCGTATACGTGGATGATGCACATGGCGAGGGCGTCCTTGGTGAAGGTGGACGAGGCATTGTGAATCACTTCGGGCTCACCCGCGATCAGGTACACGCCGAGATGGGTACGTTCTCCAAGGCTTTCGGGATTGTAGGCGGGCATGTCAGTGGCAGCGAGGAGTTGATAAAATTCGCCCTGAATAAGTCCAGAACCTGGCTGCTCAGTGGAGCCCTCCCCCCCGGGGTGGCTGCAGCGACAATAGCGGCCATTGACGTCATGGAGTCCGAGCCAGAGCGGGTGGAAAGGGTGTGGGAGAACCGTAACTACTTCATTGAGAAGATGAAGGAACTCGGTTTCGATACCGGCCACAGCGAGACACCCATCGTGCCGATAATGTGCGGTGAAAGCAAGACGGCGAAGGCCCTGGCCGATTTCGTGTGGAACAGGGCCATTTACGTACTACCTATCGTCTACCCCATGGTGGCTCGCGGCAAGGCTAGAATCAGGGTCCAGTTGTGTTCGGAGCACACGAAGGACCAATTAGATAAGGCCATTGATGCCTTCAAAGAAGGAGGGGAGAAGCTCGGATTGATCTGAGCTACTCGATGGGACAGGGGCAGGCCTACTACTGGCCTGCCCCGTTGACGTTCCTTGTGATGATCGGACTGCCTACACGTCGAAGCGCGGCAGCCAGGCTACGCCGTTGGGGGAGGACGGCGACGTAAGTCTCCCCCATTTGGGAGTACGTGGGAAACGTGCCAAGATTGCGGCGCCATGGTCGCGTCCCTGCTGACCACCAAACTGTATAGTCCGCCGCTGCGCTTCGATCCTTCGACGGGGCTCAGGACAAGCCTGGTGCCGTGCCCGCGCCTGATCGAATTGCTGAACGTGGTGCTTCACCGTAAGCTGCCCTTCGTCTTGCCCCAGCCGAGAACCTCACCCAGGTGCAACTCGTAGACCTGGATCGTCGTTTCCTGACAGCCGATGTGTACTGGGATCAATGTTGGCCTATCGTGCGCCTGGAAATTTCCATCACCGTGTTTGGCAACTGGAAAGAAAGGAAGATTTCCGCGCCTGGGCAGGCCAAGTGCGCGACCGGCTGATGCAATGAGCGTTGGGTATACGTATCTACCGTGGTGAAGAAGATGACCGCTGGCCCCTTGGGTGTGCGTTTGCCTCTGCACGATCTGGATTGACGAGAAGAACAAGCACGACAACCCATCGCTTTACCGCTGAAAGCGTGGATCACGTTCCAGTGTCAGGCGCAACCCTTGCACCAGTTCCACGCGCGGCTCGTAGCCCAGCAGCCTGCACGCAAGGGCTATGTCGGCGCAGAGATGAGAGACGCCACCACTCTCGGCAGGGCTATGAAGCACCTCCACCTCCCGTCCCACTGCCTCTGCCACCAGCACAGCCAGTTCGTTAACGCTGGTCTCGCGGCCACTGCCCACGTTGATGATACGGCGGTCCACGTCGGCAGCAGTGGCGGCCGCCACCAGCGCCTCCACCACGTCGTCCACGTAGACGAAATCGCGGGTCTGCCCGCCGCCGCCGAAGATGACCAACGACCCACCCGCCAGCGCCTGGTGCAGGAAGCGCGGCACCACCGGCGGGTGGGAAGGGGGCAGGTTCTGGCCCGGCCCGTAAGCGTTGAAGACGCGCAAGATCACTGTCTCGATGCCCCACAGCGCGCCGATGGTGCGGACGTAGTACTCGGCGGCCAGCTTGCTCACCGCGTAAGGAGATTGGGGGTTCGGAGTCTGATCCTCCCGCACTGGCTGATGGGCCTGCTCGCCGTAGATCGCGCCAGACGAGGTGAGGACCACCCGCTTCACCCCGGCGTCCCGCATCGCCTCCATCACGCTGACCGTGCCGCCGACGTTGACCTCGTTATATTCGCGGGGGTAGAGGATGGATTCGCTCACCAGCACCCGCGCCGCCAGGTGATAGACGCAGTCCACGTCTTGCAGAAGCGTCCATAGTTTAGGCCGGTCGCTCACATCGCCCCGGGTGAAGAGCACCCGCTCGTCCAGCCGGGCGGGGTCGCCTGCGCTGAGGTCGTCAATGACCCGCACCTGGTGTCCATCGTGGGCCAGCCGTTTGGCCAGGGCTGCTCCAAGAAATCCGGCCCCACCGGTGACGAGGAAACGCATGTCGCCTCCTTGTTGCTGCCTCTTCACTATTATAGCATAACTTGTCACAAACAGGCGGATGACCGCTGACACAGACCGTCATTTGTTTCTCACCGTTATTGTGTTATACTGTGTCACCAATGTGTCAATGTGCCGATTCACCACTTGACCACGGCCAGCGCATCGCTGTCGTCGGCACGACCGGCTCCGGCAAGACGACTATGGCACGGCGCCTCTCCCTGCACCTCGCCATCCCCCACGTGGAGCTGGACGCGCTTCACTGGGGTCCCAACTGGACCCCGGCCCCGACTCCAGCTTTCCGGCGGCGCACCGCGCAGGCACTGAGCGGCGATGCCTGGGTGGTTGACGGAAACTACAGCGTCGTGCGCGACATTGTGTGGGGCCGGGCGGACACCGTTGTGTGGCTGGACTACAGTCTGTCGGTGATTCTGGGGCGGCTGGCGTGGCGCACGCTGCGGCGCATCTTCACCCAGGAAAAGTTGTGGAACGGCAACCACGAGCGGTTGTGGGAGCAGTTCTTCAGCCGCGATTCCATCTTCCTGTGGGCGCTCCGCACCTACCCGCGAAGACGAAGGGAGTATCCCCTGCTGTTTCAAAGACTCGGGTACGCCCATCTAAGAATAGTGCGCCTGCATTCCCCGCGGGCTGCGCGCGCCTGGCTGGAGAGCCTGAGATGATTGCTTGATGACCCCTGACCGTCGCCTGGCCGAAGACAGCACAGACAATATTATGCGAGCGGGGTTGTCTATGCGCCGCATCGTACATACCTGGTGGCCGCTGGCCGCCAGTTGGCTGTTTATGGCCACCGAAGGCCCTATGATGAGCGCGGTCGTGGCGCGGCTGGCCGCACCGGAGATCAACCTGGCGGCCTGGGGCGGCATTGTCTTTCCTATTGCGCTGATCGTCGAATCGCCGATCATCATGCTCCTCTCCGCTTCGACCGCGCTCAGCAAAGACTGGGACTCGTACCGCAAGCTGCGTCGCTTTATGACGTGCGCGGGGGCGCTCCTGACTGCGCTCCACGTGCTGATCGCCTTCACGCCGCTCTACTACGCCGTCGCCGTCCAGTTGATCGGCGCCCCGGTGGAGATCATCGAACCGGCCCGCCTGGGATTGATGATTATGACCCCCTGGACGTGGTCCATCGCCTATCGTCGCTTTAACCAGGGCGTGCTGATCCGCTTTGGCCACTCGCGGGCGGTGGGCCTGGGGACGTTGGTGCGGCTCAGTGCCGACGGGCTGGTGCTGGGGATAGGCTATCTCATCGGCACCATCCCCGGTATCGTCGTCGCGGCCGGCAGCATTGCAGCCGGAGTCGTCAGCGAGGCCACCTATGCAGGCTTGCGCGTGCGCCCCGTGCTGCGCGAGCAACTCCGGCAGGCCCCGCCCGCCGAGCAGCCTCTGACCTTGCGCACCTTCCTGGAGTTCTACACCCCGCTGGCGATGATGGCGCTGCTGAACATGCTGGTGCAGCCGATAGGCAGCGCGGCTCTCAGCCGCATGCCTGCCGCGATAGAATCACTGGCCGTGTGGTCTGTCGTCTCCGGGTTTCTCTTCCTCTTTAGAAGTCTGGGCTATGCCTACAACGAGGTCGTCATCGCACTGCTGGATGAGCCACGCGCGGCGCGCAACCTGCGCCGCTTCGCTCTCTCTCTGACCACGCTGACGACCGTCGCGCTGCTGATTATCGCCGCCACGCCCCTGGCGACGATCTGGTTTGGAATCGTGTCGGGGCTGGGATCGAAACTGGTCGCGCTGGCCCGATGGGGATTGTGGATCGCACTGCCGATACCTGGCCTGACCGTCTTGCAGAAGTGGTACGAAGGCACCATCGTCCACAGCCGCCGTACCCGTCCCATCACCGAGGCCATGGCGATCTTCCTGCTCGCCGACGGCGCGGTCTTGTGGGCCGGCGTGGCCTGGAGACAGGTGGCAGGGCTATACGTTGGCCTGGCGGCTCTCGCGACCGGGATGCTGATGCAGATAGCCTGGCTATGGCAACGCGGCCGTCCGGCGATGCAGGCCGTACAGGAGCGCGATGCAGCCAGCGAGATTAACGGCCTGGACAAGGAACCTCCACCAGCCTCGCGCGCGGCGTCTGCATCCGGCGCGTCAGCGCCAGTGATACCAGCGCGATCACGACCCCTGCCAGGAAGGTGTACTGCGCTCCCACCATCTCCCACACCACCCCACCTACCACCGGCACGATCACCGCCGCGATGTGGTTGATCGTCTGTCCCAGGGAGATGTTCGGCGTGATCTCCTCCGGTCCCACGGCGATCTTCTGGAAGTAGGACTGCAGGGCGATGGAGAAACCAAAGAGGATTTGGTCGGTCACGAACAGGCCCAGCAGAACCAGCAGTGCCGGCGTGGCCGGAAAGGCAGGGAAGAGCATCCATTCCCCTACACTCACCCCCGGCATCTGGAAGCCGGGCGTTTTCAGCACATCCAATGCAGGGACAATGGCGTATCCCAAAAAGACCAGCACCAGGAGGACAAAGTTGACCGTCAGCACCCGCCGCTCGCCGAAGCGGGCGACGATCTTGCCGAATGCCTGGTTAAAGTAGGTTCCAATCAGGCTGTTGATCAGAAACAGCAGCGTGATGGTCTGCGGTGTCACCTGATATTCCTGCACCAGCAGGAAGACGGCGAAGGTGGTGAAGATGTGGCGGCGGCTGCCCATCATGAACTGGAGGGCGTAGTAGAGCCAGTAGCGACGCCGCAGCGGAGTGCGGCGCCGTGTCCGTTGCACCCGCATCGGCTGCCGCCCAAAGGGCAAGAGCGCCAGCCCGCCGATCGCCACCACCGCCCCGGCGACGCGGAACACCGCGCGGTATCCCCAGGCGTCCAGCGTTCCAAAGATGAAGAGGGTGCCCATCACTGCCGCCAGCGCCCCCAGGCTGTTCAGCCGCCCCAGCACTTTCGGCGCCTCGTCCTGCCCCACTACCAGGAGTACCGCCGAGGAGTTACTGGAGTAGAAAAAGTGGAAGCCCGCGCTCATCACCAGCGTGGCCCCGATCAGCCCCGTCAGATCGCGCGCGGCCGCCGTCAGGAAGATACCCGCCCCCATCAGCACCAACGAGAAACCAGCGATGCGCATCTCCACCAGGAACAGCGCCAGCACCCCCACCAGGAAGCCCATCAACCCAGGGATCTCCCGGATGGCCTGGATCAGGCCGATCTGGTCGGCCCGGACCCCCAACTCCTCCACGGCGAAGTTGCTGAAGATGGATTGCCACAGGCGGAAGCCTAGGGCCAAAAGCAAGTTGTTACAGGCGATGACGATGAGTGCAAGGCGAATGCGGCGCATTGGGGTTTCCTAACCTGGCAAAGCCGGAACCAAGAGGCTTTGTTCTCGACCGCACGTAATTACTCAGCCTGTCACGGAATTGGATGTTTAAGGCTCTCAGCCCTCGCCCCCGAGGGCGTCGTAAACGAGAGCCTATTATCCTGACCGATTATTTGCCGCATGGGACGCCCCCGGAACGGGGGCTGGTAGCAGCGTCTGAGTAACTTGACAATGTCACATTTGGCCAAAGGCTCTCAGCCCTTGTCCCCAAGGGCGTGTTCTCCGGGCAAATCTCGTTTGAGGCGCCCCCGAGGCTTCGTCCTGAGGCTCAGCCCGAAGGGACGGGGGCTACGAGCACCGGCGAGCAAGTGCAGCCTGCTTTATGTTAATCTGACATTGTCAAAGTAGTTACCACCGCACCGCCGTAAACCTTGGGCTGAGCACAGTCGAAGCCAGGCGGTGCTGGCGGCCCGATCCAGCACTGGCCCTTCGACAAGCTCAGGATAAGCTCTTTCAGGCCGGTGCGGGTCGGCAAAGCCGCCCCGAAATTCCCGTCCAATGGGCAAGAACTTGATCGGTAAGGTACTACCAGCGGGTCAGCAAAGCGGCCATCAACGCCGCTCGCTCAGAAAGACTGGGGATGAGTACGTATTCGTCCGGGCTGTGGGCCCCGTTCCCCACCCCGCCCAGACCGTCCAGCGTGGGCACGCCCAGAGCGGCGGCGAAGTTGCCGTCGGAGGCGCCGCCGGAGCCGCTCCCGGTCAGCGTGATCCCGAGATCGGCACCGATCTCCTGCGCCCGCCGGAAGGGTTCCAACGTCACCGGTGACCTCTCCATCGGCGGGCGGCTCGGTCCCCCCTCGATGATGAGGCGAGCGCCGGGGAGAACTGGCTGTAAATCCTTGATGGCCGTGTCCATTCGTGTCCCCTCTGCTGCCGTCTGCACCCGCAGGTCCACTCGCGCCTGGGCCTGGTCTGGCACGGTGTTGGTCCGTATGCCGCCCTGCACCCACCCCACGTTAATGGTGGTGCCGGTGGCGTAGTTGGTCATCCCCTGGAGCCGCAGCACCTGGTGGGCCAGTTCCTCGATGGCATTGACTCCCTTTTCGTGATCGATCCCGGCGTGGACGGCCCGCCCCAGCGCGGTGATGACGTATCGGCCGGTCCCCTTGCGCCACACCTTGAGGGAGCCATCGGGCGGCCCTGACTCGACACAGAAGACCACCCTTGCCTTCTTCGCCTCCGCCTCAATGAGGGGGCGGGAGGAACGGCTCCCCACCTCCTCGTCGGAATTGAAGAGTACCGTCACCGGGCCGCCAGGAGCCAGCCCCAGGTCCCGCAGGCCCTTCAGCGCCGCCAGGATGATGACCGCGCTGGCCTTGTCGTC
>JBHIET010000103.1:0-8941 GCA_046760785.1 Anaerolineae bacterium
CGATACATGGGCTACTCCTGGCTCATCGGGATTTGCCCTATCATACTACACGTGCGTGAAATGTGAAAGGTAACCTTTTTCAGGGGAGTCACTATAATACTTGATACGAGGAATGGGGGGCTTACCAGCCTATGGGGCCGTTAAGAAATAACCTCCTATTCTACCCCAGGACTAGACAGGACAACGGTCGCAAGAGTAAGACCAGCATCCTGAGTAGGCCGAAATGGAGGCCGTATCGAAGGGTGCGGGTTGTGACAAGCAAGGGCCTAGGATAAGCTGCACCCTTCGATACACTGCTTCACTGCGTTCCGCAGCTACTCAGGATGCTCAGGTGACTTTGCAAAAGCGGTAAGTTGTTTTCTTACAGATCCTATAGCAAGGAAAAGGAGGAGCAGCAATGTCGGCTATGACTATCGCCATGTTGGTGGAGGCCGTCACGGGCATTGCCACGATCAGCAGGGAAGTGACCGGTCTGATTGGCCAAATCCAGTCCAGGCGCAAGGTACCCGAGGCGGAACTGCAGCCCATCAGGGAGCAGGTGGAGAACCTCCAGCAGTCAACGCGCAGCATCGGCAGGCTGGCCCATACCCTCAACGAATACATCAACACCTACCTTGTCCTGGTGCCTATCAAGTCTTCCTGTGACTTGCTGCGGGTGTACGTGAGGGAAAACCTCCCCTCGCTGCGGAAGAAACGGGATGACGAAGGAGCATGGTCAGTCGTTTTCTATATGTTCAGCAATGTTAGCAGCATAGCGGACTCAGGGTATGAGCGGGTGTTGCGCAACCCGTCGGGGCTGCTGGACAGAGACGACCTCAATACAATGGAGCCACGTATCCAGAACTTCAATGAGACCCGGAATCGAGCCGGCGAATGCATCAGGAGCAAACTGTCGGGAGAGAGACTGCTGGACCACGTGGAGAGGATGAACGACGAATCTCAGAAGATCCTCAGTGTCCTGCAAGGCCGGATAGATGGCATCCTCCACGAGTTGACACCTCTGCAGTTTCAGTAGCCCGGAAAGCGACTTTTGGGCAAGGATGAGTTCCGACAATGGCAATATCTCGCGGCAGCAAGTACGAGATAGGTAAACAGGCTAAGCCCCCTGAAGAAACCGGTTTTACCCCGGATACTCTGACCGACCGACGTAGGCGCATTCTTGACAAAATGACCAGAACCGTCGACGAACTCCGTACCTATATCGAAAGGTATGGCCAAGCGGTTGACGCGGAGCGGTTCAGCACCATTCTCCTCGAACAGATTGACCTGCTGGATTCGCTCCAGCCTACAGATGATTGGAAGGGGTACTTGAGAGACATCAGGCGGATCTACGACGAATCGGCCAAACTGGCCAGAAAAATGAGCCAATGGAAGAAAATGCTCCGCCCAGAAAAAAGGGTGATGTCCGATCAAACCAGAAAGCTCAGGGATGAGTTCAACGCCAGGGAAGAGAGCGTGATGGTCCTGGTCGAACAGCACAAACAGGCACACGACAGTACCAAAGATCATATGCCGCGACTCCGACAACTGCCGAGTGGCGAAAAACATAAGGTTCTGGACGAACTACAAAGCTTTGTACGAAGCATGTGCACCAGCGCGGGCGAAATCCGCGATCAACTGTATGATGGAATCAATAATCTCGTCACGGAGGAACTCAAGGCACAATTGGGGGAACTCAGGCAACCAGGAGAAGGAGGCTAAAGAATGGACGCATCACTTCAGGCTAAGACCACAATTGAGGCCAAGCTGAAGGAATTGGCCCGAAGTGGACCGCTGCCGGTCGCCCAGGCTCTCGACTGGGCCCATGCAATCGCCGACCTGGTGGAACAAGCGGCTGCCCCACTCGAAGAAGGTGGCTACTTCGAGCAGGCGGCTGATCTATACGAAAAGGCCGCACGCGCCTTCCGGTTGGCAATGGAAAAGGTGCCGAGGAAGGAGAGGAAGCGGCTGGCCTCTCTAGAAGACTTTTGGTCGGTGAAGGCCGACGTGACACGCCGCGCAGCCCCACCGACGCCTCCGGTCGAGCAGCCCAAAGCTCCTACCACCGGCAGCCTGCTGCCGAAAGTGCAGCCCGCCGCTGAACCCAAGCCGTCGGCTGCTGCCTTCGAGAGACCAGGTGAGGTACCGGGTGGACGCCGGCCCGTAATCCAACCCCCGTCGCTCGCCGGTAGACCCAGGCCGTCGGCCGTTGCTCAGAAGAAGCCTGGTGAGATACCGGGTGGACATAGGCTTGTGGCCCAACCTCCGTCACTCGCCGGTGTACCCAAACCGTCGGCCATTGCTCTCAGAAAACTGGGTGAGATGCAGGGCGTGCGTTGGCCCGTGGCCCAATCCCCGCCATTCACCGGTGAACCCAAGGCATCGGCCATTTCCTTCAGAAAGCTGGGTGAGGTACAGGCCGAGCGCCGGCCTGTGGCCCAATCCCCACCGCTTATTGACAAATCCAAACCGTCGGCTATAGCCAAGCTCCGGCAGGCCCTTGGCCTCAAGAAGCCGGATAAGGCATAGGCACAATCCTCGCCACCTGCCGGGCGGGACGAGGAAGTGGAGAGCAAGACGCCGAAGTTTCCGCGCCAGAAACCCCGATCTCAACGAGATTCGGAGGGCGAACCGCTTCGGAGAAAGGAGCATAGAGATGGACATCCAGCATGGGATACCAGCCACCCCGCCTCCTGCGGAGACCGAGGACGAAGAAACATTGATTCGGAGGGAGGCAGGTCTGTTCTTGCAGTTCCTCCAGGCCGACCCGGGAGCCAGGGCCTATATTGACCGCACCATCCGGCAGCACCTGCAGGATGGGGTGGGCCTGGAGACGTGGCAGAACATCCTGGGTGGCCTGACCGTGTACGCCGGAGAGGACATCACGCACTTCATGCTGATGACCCTGCTCAGCGCGGAGGAACTGCTCAACCCGGACGAAGTGCTCAGCTCGGACGACACTGGCATCTTGGCTCTGGTCGAAAAGCAGGTCGGCCCGGAGGTGTGGTCCTATCTGCGCGGCCTGATGGCCCTCTACAGCGCCGATCTCAGAGAGGCTTACGAGGTTTCTGGCCAGAACGTCCAGGGTTGGAGAACTGTCAACCGCAGGGTCTACTACGACCACCTGGCAGAGGCATGGCGTGCCACCTTTGAGATCATCAAGTTTGGCGGAGAGCGGGTGTACCTGGACGAGACCCCCACCTCGGCCATCGTGCTGTGCCAGGCCATCCTAGATGCTCTCAATTCCGTGCCGGTCGAGGCAGCCCAGCAGGTGGCCAATCGGGAGGCCGTCGAGGGCCTGGTCGGTCTGTTCTACACCTTCGTCGAGCATTTCGCCCCTGATCTCCTAGAGGAAGGCGAGGACGATTAGCCCCACGGCGTCCGATCTAGCGATACCTGCCCTCCTCCCACCGATTGCGCTGAATCAACGGGAGGGCCAGGTGTGTATTCTGATGAGGCGACCCCAGCACACACAGCGTTACTCCATTCCTGCACCCCGGCCAGCCTTTCGTCTGCCTTCAGTCCAACGACCCCGACGATGACTGTAGGCTTCTTCGAGCGAGTTTACCGGCTGGTACGGCAGGTGCCGCCTGGCAAGGTCACTTCCTACGGGGCAATTGCCCGCATGTTGGGTCATCCCCGCGCTGCCCGCACCGTTGGGTGGGCACTGCACAGCCTGCCCCCCTCTATCCCCCCGGATGAAAGGGGGGGTGACGTGCCGTGGCACCGTGTCATCAACAGCCAGGGCCGCATCTCCACCAGTTGCCGGGAGCACGGTGCCGACCTTCAGCGGGTGCTCCTGGAAGCCGAGGGGATCGAGTTCGACAATCACGGGTACGTGGACTGGGACCGCTTCGGCTGGGAAGGGCTTCCGTGGCCGGAGGTCGAGGAATTGATGTACGCGTAGCGGAAAGAAGTCCGTGATGAACCAATTCACCATCCCCCTAACCGCTCTGATTCTGCTGGCCTTGGCCTGCAACCTGGAACAGGCTACCATCACCTCTACCCTCAGCCCCACCCCTCTTCCCTCTCCCACCCCGCCCGGCGGCTCGGAAAAACGCTGCGGCGATGGGGTCTGCGACGGGCCGGAGAACAGCAGTAACTGCCCCGATGATTGCCCGGCAGAGGGGGTATTGCCCATCCCGGAGGAGGAAAACGTGTATTGGATAACCAGTCCCACCAGTAGCGCGCGACTGTACGTGCAAGTTATGCATCCCCAAAACTGGGGTGGGGAGGCGCTGCCCACGCTGGTGCTCGTCCCCGGCGGCTCGGGCGATAGCAGCAACTTTCTCGACTCGCCCAGGAAAACCCAGGCGCTGACCGACGAGGGCTTTGTCCTCGTGGTCTTTGACCCCGACGGGCGCGGCCACAGCGAGGGCGTCGAGGACGACGACGGCTACGTCCACCAGGACGGCCTGGCCGAAATCATCCGCTTCGCCGCCACCCTGCCGGAGGTAGATGCGGAGCAAATCGGCCTGGTCTCCTACTCCTACGGCGTCACCATGGCCGCTGGCGCGCTGGCCCGTTACCCCGACCTGCCCGTGCGCTTCTTCATTGACTGGGAAGGCCCGGCCAACCGGAACGACACCGGCGGCTGCGACGAAGCAAAGACCGGTCACCTGCAGGGCCACCCCTGCGACGACGAGGACTTTTGGCGCGAGCGCGAGGCTGCGACCTTCGCCCTGCAACTGCAAGTCCCTTACCAACGGCTGCAATCGGAACAGGATCACGTCCAGCCGGATAACGAACACGCGCTGCTGATGATCGCCAACGCCACCGCCGAAGTATACGGCGGCCACGGCAGAGCCCCTTGGACCCGGCTGAACGACCTCGCCCCGAACACCGTCTACACCGTGGATGCGCCCCCGCCGATGATTCCGGAGGGTGAGGACCAGAGACTGGAAGCGCTGATCGCCTGTTATGCCAACGAACTCCTGAGACTGCTGTGACCACTCGATGAGCCAGTCCGACAAACCCGATTCATCTGCATCCCTCAGACTCCTGGCCGACGGCATGCTGGGCCGACTGGCGAAGTGGTTGCGGCTTCTGGGCTACGACACCGCCTACGAAAACGATGCCGACGACGCCGAACTGGCCCGCCGCGCCCGTGCCGAGAGCCGCATACTCCTCACCCGCGATCACGAACTGGCGGCCCGGCGCGGCCTGCGTACGCTGCTGATCCAATCGGAGGTGCTGGAAGAACAGGTGCGGGAGGTGCAGGATGCCCTTGGCCCCCCGCCCCATCCTGCCCTCTCCCGCTGCTCCGTGTGCAACGTCGTGCTTGAGGCCATCTCTCCCGACGAGATCGCCGACCGCGTTCCCCCCTTCGTGCTGCAGACCCAGACCAAATTCCGCCGCTGCCCCGGCTGCGGGCGGGTTTACTGGCCCGGCACCCACCTCCAGGCGATGCGTGAGCAGATGGAGAGATTCACCACAGAGGGGCTTGACAATGCCTGATTGCCCCCGCTGCGGCGCTGCCATCACGCCCGGCACGCCGGAATGTCCCACCTGCGCTCAACCCCTCTGCCCAGATTGCGGCGCTGCCATCGGCGCGAATGACACCGTCTGCGCATCCTGCGGCGCGGAACTGGCACTAGTCTGCTCTGAGTGCGGTGGAGAAGTGGGCCCAATAAGTTCGTAACTATCTTGACAATGTCACATTTGGCCAAAGGCTCTCAGCCCTTGTCCCCAAGGGCGTGTTCCCCGGGCAAATCTCGTTTGAGACGCCCCCGAGGCTTCGTCCTGAGGCTCAGCCCGAAGGGACGGGGGCTACGAGCACCGGCGAGCAAGTGCAGCCTGCTTTATGTTAATCCGACATTGTCAAACTATTCAGCCTGTCACGGGCTGGATGTTTTCAGGCTCTCAGCCCTCGTCCCGAGGGCGTCGCCAGCGAGAGCATCTTACCCTGAGCGGTTATTCTCCGCATGAGATGCCCCCAGGACGAAGGCTGGGAGCAGTGGCTGAGTAGTTTTACCTAAGTTCTATGTTTCACGTTTCACGTTTATGAGGTATAATCCGGGCCAGAGGAACAACCAATGGAACAAGAAACCACAGAGACGCAAACGGCAGACTCTATGGCCGCTGCACAGTTGGTGATCATCGGGCAGTTGCGACGGCAACTGGCAGGCCTGATGCGCGTCGAGATGCACGAGGTGGTAAAGCCCCCCGACGCGGTGATCGCCTTTCGGGGCCAGGTGTACGGCGACACGGAGACCGCCTTCGAGCGCATGAGACAACGCTTCGCCAGCTACGACTACACCCCCTGGCTCCGCGACAGACCCCGTGGGGGCCACGAAGTTGTCGCCACCAAAGGCGTGTTCAAGCGCAAGCCAGGCCGGACGTGGGTCAACGTAGCGCTGTTCCTGGCGACGTTTCTTGTCACGCTCTACGTTGGCGCTCAAAACGAACTCGACCCCGAGATGTTCAAAAGCCTCGACAGTCTGGAACTGCTGATGGTGTTGCTGACCCACCTGAACTGGGGGTTTCCCTTCGCGGGTACACTGCTGGGCATCCTGCTGGCCCACGAATTGAGCCACTATTTCGTCGCCCGACGGTACGGCTCGCCGGTCAGCCTGCCCTACTTCATCCCCATGCCATTCAGTATCATAGGGACAATGGGCGCCGTCATCATGCAGCGAGCGCCGATGCGCAACCGCAAGGCGCTGTTCGACATCGGCATCGCTGGCCCCCTGGGCGGCCTGATCGTCGCCATTCCTCTGTTAATCCTGGGGCTGTCACTCTCCAGCGTCGGGCCACCTCCTCCGAACCTGGATGGAGTTACTTTCTTCCAAGAAGGCAACTCGCTGCTCTACCTGACACTCAAATACCTGGTGTTCGGGAGGATTCTCCCCAGCAACGGGGAGGACGTCTGGCTGCACCCGGTCGCCTTCGCCGCCTGGGCCGGACTGTTGGTCACGATGATCAACCTCATCCCCGTGGGTCAACTGGACGGCGGGCACGCCAGTTATGCGCTCCTGGGACGCTGGGCCTGGCGGCTCGGCTACATCGCCATCGGCGCGATGGTGGCCTGGGGCGGGTGGCTCGCGATGAGCGGCAACGAGGCCGGGGGGTTCTGGATGACATGGGCCTTCCTGAACATGCTTCTAAACCGCCGTCATCCGCCGCCGCTCGACGACGCCACCAGACTCGGTTGGCCACGCGTCGCTCTGGGGCTGCTGATGCTGGTGGTCTTCACCCTGTTATTCATGCCCGCGCCACTGCGAACGATCGCCGTATAATGGGGAGCACCCAATGATACACGGAGTCGAGACCAAGGAATTGGCGACCCACACAGACGAGCGCGGCTTCTTCCGCGAGATCATCCGGGCCAGCGACGCCATCTTCCCGGAG
Organism: Anaerolineae bacterium; assembly: GCA_046760785.1. Taxonomy (GTDB): domain Bacteria; phylum Chloroflexota; class Anaerolineae; order B4-G1; family B4-G1; genus JBHIET01. The sequence continues at coordinate 7,330 of JBHIET010000103.1, forward strand.
GGCTTCGGCCAGTGGAGCCACACGATGTCCTATCCGGGCGTCGCCAAGGGCTGGCACGTGCATCAGAAGCAGACGGACTGGTGGTATGTAGCGGTGGGTACCATCAAGGCGGCCCTTTACGACACCCGCCCCGGCTCACCCACCCACGGCGAGACACAGGAATTGCTGATGGGAGAGGGACAGCCGCCGATCGTGCTGAAAATCCCGCCCGGCGTGGCCCACGGCTACCGGGTGCTGAACGGGCCGGCGCACGTCTTCTACGTTGTATCGCACGAGTATGACGGCACTGACGAGGGACGGATCCCCCACGACGATCCGGAGATTGGCTACGACTGGACGGCAGGGCCAAAGATCACCTGATCGCAATCGAGACGCCGAGATATGATCCTCGTTTACCTCGCCGTTGCCTGGCTCGCAGGTATCACCCTCACGAATGCAATCGGCCTACCCTGGCAAGTGCTGCCCGTGCTCGGCCTGGCGGCGTTCCTGGGCCTGTTGCTGTGGCGGGATGACCGCCGCGTCCGGCTGGGCGCGCTGGGTGTGCTGATGCTGGCGCTGGGCGCGGCTCGCTTCCTGCTCACCACCCCCCGCTTCGACGAGACCTCTCTGGCAACTTACAACGACGTCGGCCGGGTGACGCTGGAGGGGGTCGTGGTGGGGGAGCCGGACGAGCGGGAGCAGTACACCAACCTGCGTGTGCGGGCCGAGCGGCTAACACTGCCCGACGGGACGGCACTGGAGGTCGAAGGGCTGGCACTGGTCAAGGCCGACCGTTACCCCCAGCGCCGATACGGCGACCGCGTGCAGGTCATGGGGCTGCTGGAGACGCCACCTGTTTTTGAGGGGTTCTCCTACCGCGATTACCTGGCCCGACAAGGTATTCATTCCCTCATCCGCCGCGCCGAGGTCACGCTACTGGCCGAAAACCAGGCCAGCCCTCTCCTGTACTACCTCTACAGTTTCGAGCGACATGCGCAATCTGTCATCGCCAGCATCCTGCCGGAGCCACAGGCAGCGTTGTTGACCGGTATCCTGCTCGGCGTGGAGACGGGCATTCCGTCTGACCTGATGGATGACTTTGCCGCCACTGGCACGACCCACATCATCGCCATCTCAGGCTTCAATATCACGATTATCTCCGGCATCTTCGCCGGGCTGGCGCAGCGACTGTTCGGTCAGCGGCGAGCGGTCTGGATTGCCATCGCGGGCGTGGTGGTCTACACCATATTCGTCGGCGCGTCGGCAGCGGTACTGCGCGCGGCGTTGATGGGTATCCTCTACCTGTGGGGCCGGCACGTAGGGCGCGCCACTTTCGCCCCCGCTTCCCTCGCCGCAGCAGCCATCGGGATGACAGCGCTAAACCCCTATACCTTGTGGGACGTGGGCTTCCAACTCAGTTTCGCCGCCACGGTGGGACTGGTGCTCTATACTGAACCATTGGAGCGGGTCTTCGAGCGGGCGTTGGCGCGGTTCACTTCCGCCGAACGTGCCCAGAAGATCGTGGGCCTGGTCAACGAGGCGCTCATTGTCACACTGGCGGCCCAGATCACCACGACGCCCATCATCCTGCACTACTTTGGACGGCTCTCCCTCATCACACTGGTCACCAACT
>JBHIET010000104.1:0-8715 GCA_046760785.1 Anaerolineae bacterium
CGCTTCGCGGCACTCAGGACGACTGGCCTGATTTAGCTGCTAGCGGAGTGCGAACGCCTGGAGAACGAAATCCGCCTATCAAATACCGCACGCCATCAGAACCTGCGGAAGGGTTCGCCCCCAAATTGCAATGCACCCCCAATAACGAGCAACCAGTTGCCAAATCTCCCAACTCGTTGTATCATATCTCCTCGATGAGCTGTACAATTAAGATCGCCCCCTCCATACTTGCCGCCGACTTTGCCTGTCTTGCCGAGGCAGTCAAGGCTGCCGAGGACGCTGGTGCGGACCTCATCCACGTGGACGTGATGGACGGCCACTTCGTGCCCAATATCACCGTTGGCCCGCCTGTCGTGCGATCCCTGCGGCGCGTCACGAGTTTGCCCCTCGATGTACATCTGATGATCAGCGATCCGGCTCGCTACGCGCCTGTCTTCGCTGAGGCTGGCGCCGATGGGCTCACCGTCCACGTCGAGGCTACCCCGCATCTGCATCGTCTCCTTCAGCAGATTCGAAGCCTGGGCGCGCGCTCTGGGGTCTCTCTGAAGCCAGCCACGCCACCAGCGGCCATCGGCGAGATCCTGAACGACGTAGACTTGGTACTGGTGATGGCCGTCAACCCAGGTTTCGGCGGGCAAGCTTTCATTGAGCACACGCTACGTAAGATTGCGCAGGTGCGGGGGATGCTGGATAGCGCCGGGAGTGAAGCGGAGTTGGAGGTAGACGGCGGCATCAGGCCACAGATGGCGGAGCAGGTCGTGGCCGCCGGTGCGACGGTGCTGGTGGCAGGACAGGCCGTATTCAGCGCGCCAGAAGGGGTCGCAGCGGCGATCAAGGCGATCCGCGACGCGGCCTGCAGGGGGCAACGCGTACAGGTCTGAAGCAGGCAAAAAAGAAGTCCCCGGTTCAAGGGGACTGATCGGAGCGTGGCTCCTCTCCGTGCCATCCTCCCTTCCCTCGTGAGGGAGGGACAGAGTGGGGGAGAGGCCTAACGGCTCTTATTCAACGTCCGCAGGCAGCGTGTGCATAGGTACCTCCGGCGCATCTGACCGTTGATCTCCACTCGTACGCGCTGGATGTTGGGTTTGAATTGGCGGTTGGTTGCCCGCTTGGAGTAGCTGACGTTATGCCCGAATTGGGGACCTTTGCCACACATCTCACACTTGGCCATGCCATATCACCTCGCAATAGTTCTAGTAGGATGTATCATACCACAAGAAGTGCTTTCGCGCAATCACGTGTAAATTGGAGAACATGATGCAAGAGAGTAGCCTGGGGCGCATCGAGGTCTCACCCACGGCCATTGCCAGCATTACGAATGAGGCAGTGCTTAGTTGCTATGGCGTCGTAGGGACTGCAGCCAAGGACCTGGCCACTGGCATCGTCAACGTCTTGTCTAGCGCCAGCAAGCGTGGCATCGCGGTGCGCATCGAGGATGGCCAGATCATCATTGACGTTTACGTGATTATCGAATACGGCACCCGCATCGTTGCCGTGGCTTGCAGTGTCATGAATGTTGTGAAGTACAGCGTCGAGCGGGCATTGGGCATACCCGTCGCCGCAGTCAACGTCCACGTCGAGGGGCTGCGCATCAGCGATACTGATTGAGGGGCATTAGCGTGTTGACGGACAAGGAAGTGTCAACGGCTGTCCAGCAGTCTCCCCGCCTGGGTACGGATGGCCAGGGCTTCAAACGATTGATCAAAGCCGCACTGGTTTGGCTGCAACATCACCAGACTGCCATCAACGTGCTCAACGTTTACCCGGTTCCCGACGGTGACACGGGGACCAACATGGTTCTGACGATGCAGGCCGCCTGGGACGAGATCGAAGATTCTCCAGAACACAACGTGGGGCGGGTAGCTCATCAGATGGCTCACGGTGCACAGTATGGCGCCCGGGGCAACTCCGGCGTCATCCTCTCCCAGATCTGGCGCGGGTTCGCGCGTGGCTTGAATGGGAAGAGGGTCTATCGCGCTCAAGACCTGGTCGCTGCCTGTCAGGAAGCGGTGACGACGGCCTACAAGGCCGTGGTTGAGCCGGTCGAGGGCACGATTCTCACCGTCGCCCGCGCCGTCGCCGACGCAGCGACCAGGGCGGCGGAAGAGACGGAGGACCTGACGCGCATATTGGAGTATATGGTGTTCGCCGCCCACGAAGCCGTCACGCTCACCCCTTCACTGCTTCCGGTACTCGAAGAGGCCGGGGTGGTGGATGCCGGCGGCCAGGGGCTATTCGTCATTCTGGAGGGCATGTTGCGCTACTTGCGAGGAGAATCCATCACTGAGGATGCTGAACTGACCGAGGCGGTGGATCTTATCACCACAGGGTTAGCTCCCGGTGAGGTCAGCTACGGCTACGACGTACAGTTCCTAATCGTCGGACAAGGTCTCAACGTGGACACCGTGCGGCAGAGAATCGCGGAAATGGGCGAGTGCGCGCTCGTCGTGGGCGACCCTACGATGGTCAAGGTGCACGTCCACGTGCCTGACCCCGGTGTTCCCATCAGTTACGGGGCCAGCCTGGGCTCACTGCGCGACGTCGTGGTGGAGGACATGCAGGCCCAGTATCAGGACTTCATCGTCGAACGCGAGTTGTCGCTCTCTCCCTCGACCCAGAAGGCTGCCCAGGAGACCGGCGTCGTGGCCGTCGCCATGGGCGATGGACTGGCCCGCGTTTTCCAGAGCCTGGGCGTGGGCGCTGTCGTGCACGGCGGCCAGACAATGAATCCCAGCACCCAGGACTTGCTTGAGGCCTGCGAGAGTCTGCCGGCCGAGCGGGTGATCCTGCTGCCCAACAACGGCAACGTCATCCTGGCTGCCGAGCAGGCCTGTGCGCTCAGCGACAAACTTATGGCCGTCATCCCCACCCGCTCCATCCCACAGGGCATCGCGGCGCTGCTGGCAACCAACTACCAGGCCGATTTTGAGACCAACGTGGCCGCGATGACGAGCGCGATGGAAGAGATCAAGACGGGTGAGGTTACTACCGCGACCCGCTCGGCGACGATCAACGGTGTGGAGGTTGCTGAAGGACAGATCATCGGCCTATACAACGATGAGTTAAAAGTGACCGGCACGACGGTCGAGGAGGTCGTGCAGTCGCTGTTGAAGGAGATGGACACAGCCCAAAGCGAGATCATCACTTTGTACTATGGCGACGCTGTCGGCGAAGGGGACGCCAACGCGCTGGCCGACCTACTGCGGCAGAACTGGCCTGATCAGGAGATCGAAGTCGTCGCCGGTGGACAACCCCACTACCATTACATCCTTTCGGTGGAATGAGTAGTCAGTTAGTCAAGCGGTCAGATAGTCAGTTAGGCGACGGGACTATCGCTGGACTGCCAGACCGCCGGACAGGGCGAGCGCAAGAGTTCGCCCTACATTTTGAGAAGGTACAGGCCATCGGACTACCAGGCTAATTTTGGAGGTTCCGTGTCCAGAGCATACATCGTCACCGACAGTGCAGCAACTATCGAACCGACCATCGCCGAATGGCTCGAAGTCACCATTGTACCGTTGACCGTCCGCATTGGCCACGAAGACGGCTCGACGGCTCGACCGAGCGTCTCGCCGAAGTCTGAACTCGCCGAAGTCTACCAGGACGGTACGGACTTGGGCCACGAAGAGTTGCTGCTTCGTATGGCGCGTGACCGCATCCATCCTGAGGTAGTCGGCCCGACGGCCAAGCAGTTCCGGCGCATATATAACCGCCTCACGCGCCGCACTGACCAGATTATCTCACTCCACTCCTCGGCCAGCCTCAGCCTCATTCACCGTGAAGCCCAGATCGCGGCTCAGGAGTTTCTGGGGCGTTGCGACATCGCGGTCATGGATTCGGAGACGCTCTCCCTGGGTTTGGGTATTCTGGTGCAGGAAGCAGCACATTTGGCCCGTGAGTCTGTCCCACTGGGCGGGATCGTGCGCCGGATTCGGGGGATGATCCGGCGTATCTACATCGCTCTCGTCACCGACACGTTGGACTATCTGGAACACAGCCGACTTATCAGCCCAACCCAGGCCATCCTGGGCGCTATGTTGGGCATCAGGCCCTTCCTGGCGATCGAAGAGGGCAGAATTATCCCTATGGAGAAAGTCCGCAACCCTGAACGGGCGATAGACAAGCTGGCTGAGTTCGCCAATGAGTTCTCCAACATCGAACAGATAGCTATCTTGCAGAGCACCCCCTATCCCACGGAGAAGACAAAGGCATTACAGGAGCGATTGGAACTCATCGCGCCAGGCCACGAGTTCCCCATCCTGCTCTATGGGCCGCTGCTGGCTTCCCACATCGGGCCGGACGGGATAGGCCTGGTGGTGTACGAGGGAACGGCGAAGGAGATGTTACCCTGATGAGCCGGCTGCGCATTCTCACCGATAGCACGTCCGACGTGCCCCCCGAAGTGGCGGCCCGATTGCACATCGCTATCGTGCCAGCCTACGTTCAGATCGGCAATCGCAGTTATCGCGATAATGGCACCGGGCTCAGCCGGGAGGAGTTCTACACCCAACTGCCCACGATGCCGGCCGTGCCAACCACCGCTGTACCGCCAGCCCACGAGTTTGCCATGGCGTATCGCGGCCTGGTCGGCCAAGTGGACGAGGTGATCGCTATCGTGGTCTCAACCAGCCTGAGCGGGATGTACAACGTCGCTCACCTGGGCGCGCGGGAGGTGCCGGAATTAAAGGTGCACGTGGTAGACTCCGGGCAGGTCACAATGGGGCTAGGCTGGATGGCCATCGCTGCGGCCGAGGCAGCGGCGGACGGCCAGAGCGCCGAAGAGGTCCTGGCCCTGGTCGAGGATATGAAGCCTCGGGTGCGCGTCTATGCGATACTCGACACATTGGAATACCTGCGGCGCAGTGGACGGGTGAGTTGGGCACGGGCCAAGAGCGCTCAGATCCTGCGTATCAAGCCGATTGTGGAGGTGTTCCTGGGCAAGGTCAGGGACTTGGGGCGGACGCGGACGCGACGCCGGGCCATCGAGCGCCTGGTGGAGCTGGTGCGCAACAAGGGGCCGTTGGAACGGCTGGCAATCCTCCACACGTACGCTCCCGAAGCAGAAGACCTTCGCCGCCACCTAGCTGACCTCTGCTCACCCAAGCAAGTGCTTACCGTAGCAGTCACCACGATCATCGGCGCCCACGTAGGACCACGAGGGTTGGGTGTGGCTGCAGTAGCCGCTGGATAGGACATGACAGTGCCCACCGAGAAACTGACTAAGATTCTCCGCCTGGAGGCAGAGAAGCACCAGGACCGAGCCGTACTCGGCGGCCTGACCCGCTACGCCGATACCTGGTTGCGGGAGGCCGGGGCGGCCTTTGGACCGGAGGCAGCCAGGTGGGTCCAGGCTGTGGCCGACCGGCTGCGCGCCTACAGCAGCCTCCCTGACCGCGTCGCCCGCCAGCAGGCTGTAGTCACCTTGTTGGAAATGCTCGAGACCGCACCCCCTCTTCGCCCCCCCCGGCGGGAGGTTGAGAGAGAGAAAGCCCCTGCCGCTCCGCCTGCCCCCTCTCCGGCCGTGCCCGACTACGCACATACCGGCCTCGATTCTCCGGTCACCGCCCTGCAAGGGGTAGGTCCCCGACAGGCCAAGCGACTGGCCAAACTGGGTGTCCACACCATCCGCGACATACTCTACCTCTTCCCCCGTCGCTACGACGACTACTCTCAGCTCAAGACCATCAACCGGATCGAATACGGAGAAGAGATCACCATCATCGCCCAGGTCTGGGATGCGGGTGTGCGCGAGACCCGGGGAGGCGGCAAGCTCTTCAAGGCCACCCTCTCCGACGGCACCGGCTTCATCGAGGCCACCTGGTTCAATCAGCCCTACCTGGCCGACAGGATCAAGCGCGGCCAGCAGATCGTCATCAGCGGCAAGGTAGACGAATATGTGGGCCGGCTATGTTTCAATTCCCCCGAGTGGGAACTGCTGGAAAAAGAACTGCTTCACACGGCCCGGCTCGTGCCGATTTATCCCCTCACTGGGGGTATTGGCGCCAAGTGGCTGCGTCGCCTGATGAAGCGCACCGTGGACTACTGGTCCAAGCGGCTACCCGATCATCTGCCGAGATCGGTGTGCCAAGAGGCGGCTCTGCTGGACCTGGAGACCGCCATCGTCCAGATTCATTTCCCGGATGACAAGGATTTGCTGAAGCGAGCCCGCTATCGGCTGGCTTTCGACGAGTTGTTCGTGCTGCAGATCGGTCTGTTGCGCCAGCGCTACGTGTGGCGCTCTGAAGCGGGCAGACCGTTGCCGGTGGACGATGCCACTCTCAGCGACTTTATCCGCAGCCTGCCGTTTGAACTGACCCGCGCCCAGCAGCGGGCGCTGCGACAGATCGTCGCCGACCTGCGCTCGAATCAGCCGATGAACCGGCTGCTGCAGGGGGACGTGGGCTCGGGCAAGACGGCCGTGGCGGCGGCGGCGATGATCCTGGCAGTGGCCGCCGGTGCTCAGGCGGCTATGATGGCCCCCACCGAGATCCTGGCCGAGCAGCACTACCAGACCATCAGCCGTCTTTTGAAACGGATGCCAGGCCCCAGGCCACGTCCTGAGCCTGTCGAAAGGCCGACGGTCCGTCTCCTCACAGGCAGCGTCACTGGTCAGCAACGGGAAGAGCTTTACGCCGGGCTAGCCGATGGCAGCGTGGACATCGTCGTGGGCACCCACGCCCTGATCCAGGCAGGTGTGCAGTTCAAAGAGTTGGCATTAGCGGTGATTGATGAGCAGCACCGCTTCGGCGTCAGCCAGCGGGCGGCGCTGCGGCAGAAAGGATACAACCCCCATCTGCTGGTGATGACCGCCACCCCCATCCCCCGCTCCCTCGAACTGACATTGTGGGGCCACCTGGACGTCTCGGTCATTGACGAGATGCCGCCGGGGCGTAAGCCGATCGTGACCCGTATGATTCTGCCCACCGAGCGGGAACGGGCCTACAGTTTTGTGCTCAGCCAGATCGAAAAGGGCCACCAGGCGTTTATCGTCTGTCCGCTGGTTGAGGAATCGGAGAAGGTCGAGGCCAAAGCTGCCGTCGAAGAGCACAAGCGTCTCCAGAAGCACATCTTCCCCGACCTGCGGTTGGGCTTGTTGCACGGGCGGATGAAGGGCGAGGAGAAAGAGGCCACGATGGCCCGTTTCGCCCGGGGGGAACTGGACATTCTGGTCACCACGTCCGTCGTCGAGGTGGGGATTGACGTGCCCAATGCCACGGTGATGCTCATCGAGGGAGCCGACCGCTTCGGGTTGGCGCAACTTCACCAGTTCCGAGGCCGCGTAGGCCGGGGTGAGCACGATTCCTACTGCCTGCTGGTCTCCGACTCCTCCTCCCCCGAGGCACAGGAACGACTGCGGGCGGTCGAAGCCACCAACGACGGCTTCGCGTTGGCCCAGAAGGACCTGGAGATGCGCGGACCCGGCGAATTCCTCGGCACCCGCCAGTCCGGCTTCCCGGACCTCAAGCTGGCCAGCGTGACCGACCTGCGCCTCGTTGAGGCCGCGCGCGAGGCTGCACGTCGCTTTTTCGAGACCGACCCGGAACTGGCCGCTCCGGACAACCGGCTTCTTGCCCGACGGGTGGCGCAGTTCTGGAAAGGAGAAGGAGAAGTCAGTTGAACCACATCGCTATCTACCCCGGTACATTTGATCCCATCCACCTGGGACACGTGGACATCGCCACTCGCGCGGCCAACATCTTCGATGAATTGGTACTCGCCGTTTACGACCAGCCGGCGAAAGATCTGCTGTTTACCGCCGGGGAACGGGTCGTGCTGACACGCCATGCTCTGGCCGACCTGCCCAACGTGCGCGTGGTCTCCTATGGCGGGTTGACGGTGGAGCTTGCGCGCCAGGTTGGGGCACAGGCTATCGTGCGCGGGCTGCGGGTTGTCTTTGACTTCGAGTTGGAGTATCAGATGGCGCTCACCAACCGCCAACTTGCCCCAGAGATCGAGTCCGTATGCCTGATGACGCGCCAGGCCTACGCCTTTCTGAGTTCGAGCATCGTCAAGGAAATCGCACTGCTGGGAGGCGACGTGAGTGAAATGGTCCCACCGCACGTCGCGACCGCGCTGGAGGCAAAACGGCGCGAGCGAGAGGAGAACCAGGAACCGGTGCCGCTCGTTTCGCTGCGCGATTGAACGTTGGAGGGCCAATATGGACATCCTGCATCTGATAGATCGTGTGGAAGAAGCCATCAAGGGGAGCAAGCAGGTCCCTTTCAGTGGCTTGCGGTTGGTGGACGAGCGTCGTATCTGGTCCTTGCTTGACCAGATGCGCATTTCGATCCCCGATGAAGTGCGGCGCGCTGAGCGAATCATGCGCGAGAAAGAGCGCACCCTGGCTCAGGCCCACGAGGAGGCGGGACGCATCGTCGCACTGGCACGTAGCGAGGCAGCCCAACTCACGGCGGAGCACGTCGTTGTCAAGGCCGCCGAGGAGCGAGCCGCCGCTATCCGCGAGCGAGCCGAGCGAGAGGTGGAGAGCATACGCACCGGGGCCGATGACTACGCTTTCGACGTGCTCTGCCAACTGGAGCAGGAACTGAAGCGGGCGCTGACGGTGATCGAAAACGGCATCCGCACCATTCAGGCCGAACGGGAGAGGGATGAAAACGAGCTGCTTGTCGAAGAAGGACTTGAAAGCGACCATAGCGAGAAACCTAGTATAGAGAATAAGCTGGCATAAAATGTAGGGACCAGGTATCCTTCTGT
>JBHIET010000105.1:0-8654 GCA_046760785.1 Anaerolineae bacterium
CCGCACCGGCCTGAAGAGCCGGTGCTGGATCGCGTCTTCCAGCGCCGCCTGTTCACGGCGGGGCGGCCCACCCAGCCCTGTTCACGGCGGCGTCGGAGCGCACCGGCTAAAGCGCCGGCATATCCGCACCGGCCTGAAGAGCCGGTGCTGGATCGCGTCTTCCAGCCCCGCCTGTTCACGGCGGGGCGGCCCACCCAGCGCCGCCTGTTCACGGCGGCGTCGGAGCACTCCGTTCCGGCCTACTCAGGGTGCTCCCTGCGATACGGCCTCCACTCCGTTCCGGCCTACTCAGGGTGCTCCGTGACTACCCCCTGAGCGCTCTCCGCTTGCAATTTACAGCACCTTGCGTATACTAATGGAGATTCCGACGATATCATCTTAGCCGGTGTACTATCGAGCTGGCGAAAGGAGAGAGTGCTATGATTCTGAGAGGAAAGCTGCACGCGGAAACACCGATCTATAGAGGCAACGCACGCAAGACCCTCTTCACGAGGGATGGAGACGGGACTCATCGCTTGGTCTCGCTGGCCGGGGAAGTCGCGGGCACGGCCCAATCTCTGATGGATGCCTTCATCGGCCAATCGCGCGATGGCAGGAACCTGGGGCTGCTCAATCGCATGTGGGCGCGATTGTACGACGAGCCTCTGCCGAAGGGACTGATCACCAAGGTAGAGTGCAAGTTGCAGGAGGAGAGCTACCCGCGAGACCGCTTCTTCGACCTGCGCATGGGCATCAAGCTGGACGAGGATCGTTGGGCCGCCGAAGCGAACGCCAATTACAAGATGGAGACGCTGTTCCGCAACTCCGTTTTCGACCTCACCTTGCACGTCAACGACTCGGCGGTGAAGAAAGGGGAAAACGAAGCCCGGCTGTACTACCTCCTGCGGGAGTTGCAGGAAAGCCGTTTCTGGTTCGGGGCGGGCAAGAGCAAGGGCTTGGGGCGCGTGCGCCTGGAGATAGACCTGCCGGACGGGATGCAAGCCGCAGCCGCCGAGACAGCCCCTGCCCTGCGTCTGGGAACGAACCACCTGCGCCTGGTCTTGACCTTCGACGCCACGAATCCCGTTCTGGTCGGCTGGAACTGGGGCAAGGTGGATCCCGAGATGCCCTCCTTCGCCGCCATCGAAGGGCGTGCGCTGGTGGAGGCGATGCGCGACCTGCCGGCCCCCATCCAGGAGCGTCTGGCGATGGGGCTGGCCGGCCCGATCCTCAGCCCGGAGGACTGGAAACAGAAATTCGCCGCCTACCTTCCCAGAGTCGTGGCCATCTGGCTGAGGGAGCAGTCGGTCGGAGAGGTCGAGACCTGGGTCTTGCCGGCCAAAGCGGCGGCCAAGCTGGGCAAGGGGAAATACGGCCTTTCCAAGAAGGTGCTCGCTCGGATTCAACCCTTGGTTGACCACCCCTTCGCCGGCAAAGAGGAGGCCAAAGCTGCCTTTGAGAAGGCCCTGGGCGACAAAGCCAACATGGCGAAACGTATCCTCAAGGTCATGGTACAGCAACGCCAGACCAGCCAGCAACTCAACCGTGATGCCTGGCGGGAGATCGCCACCGGTCTGGGACTGGACGTTGCCCTGGCGGATCGCCTCGCCGGGCAGATCAAGAGCGAAGAAGCACTGATAGAGATTCTGACTCCCGCGTGTCAAAATGTCCTCCCCCGCCTCTACCAACAGGTGGATCAGCAAATCAGCCTGATCCGGAGCGACGCCTGGGTGGATGCGGAGATCGCAACCCGCGAGGAACATCTGCGCATCAAGAACATGTTGCTGGAGGGCAGGATTGACGAGCGCCAGTGGGGCGATCCCGATCTGGTTCCAGAAGGCGTCCGCCCGGCCACGTGGGAGGAATTCGTTAACGCCCACCGGAGAGTGCAGTTTCGCCACATGTTACATCCCGGGAACTTGAACAAAAGCATCACCAACGACGAGAACATGATCGCTTTCCTCAAAGCCTATCGGGATCGTACTCGCCAGGAATTGGCCCAGCCTTACCACATTGACTTCCGGGCCGGCGGCGCGTTCAACCGGGAAATATCCCGCAAGTACGGCAAGCCTTACGATACGGTGTTCATGCGCATGCTGGCCTGGTCGCCATCCTCGCAGGAGCAGGGCACCTGGGAGGTTTACATTCCCGGCAGCACGATCAAGGGCGCTTTCAGGAAACGGGCCACTCAGGTACTCAGGACGCTGTGGGGTGAATCGGCCAGGACGACCGAGGTGTTGAACCGTCTCTTCGGCGCGCAACGGCAGCGCGGGCTGGTCTTTTTCTCCGACGCCTACCTCGCGGACCCGTATGATCCGGAACGCGCCTGGTGCTCTACGGACGGGGTCAAGATGGACCCCAAGACCGGCCGCCCGATAGAGGCCGCCAAGCGGGACTATCTCTTTGCCTATGGCGAGCATTTGACCTTTCAACTTCAGTTGGACGTGCAGGACATCGGAGAGCAGGACCTGGAAGCGATCTCGTTCCTGATTCATCTGATCCAGGATTTTCAGAAGGGCGACATCCCCCTGGGCGGTGAGAAGACCAGCGGCTTTGGCTGGGTCAAGGCGGACGTATCTCGACTCACCTGGCTGACGGCGGAGCCGGACGACGTGGGGGAAAAGCTGTTCGGGAAACGGACGCTGACCCGGGATGGCATCTGGCACAGGCTGGACCTGGAGGGCGAGGCAGCAGCCGGTGTGTTGCAGGCCGTTTACCCCATCGCTCTCAAACAGGAACAGGTCTCCCCGACGCCGCCCAGAGCCGGCGCCGGCTTCATCTCCCACCGGGCCTTCGGCGGTCATTGCGGTATGCTGGCCGTGGAGGCCGAGATTCTGACCCCGATCAGCATACGGGAGAGCGGCGAACCCTCCTTCAGGGCTACTCTGGAAGATGGCCCCGTCAACGGCTGGGACTTCTTCGCCATGGCTCCCCCCGAGGCCGCCCGGCGAGGCCCTGAAAAAGTCTACGCGCTTCCCAGCCGGAGCATCAAGGGCATGCTGCGTCACATCTACGCCATCGCCAGCGACTCCCGCGAGCCAAGCCCCGACATCAACCATCTGAATCCGGTTGATGGTCTGTTCGGTTGGGTGGGAACAGGGCCTAACCAGGCCATCATGGGACGCTTGTCCTTCAGCTTCGGCCTGTTCGACGATCCCGATCTGGCCTGGTTCAAAGTGCCCTATCCCTATGGACAGTGGCGCTACACCGGCGGCGAGTGGAAGAGCGAGGCGGGCGGCTCGGCCGCCCAGATGCTCATCGGCAAGACCTGGCGCGTCTTCCCTCACGCCCCGCTGGCTCCCATCGCCAGGCAACTGGACGACTTCCGGCCCGACACGTTCCAGGCGCGTTACTTCAGGGCCATATTGCCAGGCTCGCGTGCTCGCTTCACCATCCGTTTCTGGAACCTCGACGACCAGGAGCTACAGCGGTTGATCTGGTGCGTGGCGCTGGAGCCGGGGCTGGCGCATAAGATGGGGAACAACCGCTACCTCGGCTTCGGCAGCCTGCGGTTGCAGGTTCTGCCGGACAGCTTCCTGATTGACTGGGCCAGGCGGTACGCGGGCGAGTCGGAGCAGAACTGGCGTCTGCCCATCCGGGTCGAGGAGTGGATCAAGCCTGACGTAATTGAGCATTACGCGGCATTGCGGAAGGCGTTGAATGTTAAGCGGCTTTGATTGGCTGCGCCGCAGTCGCACCGGCGCCGAGTTGTTGGCTACCCTAGAATACCTGAAGACCGAGCCCGATCTCTTTCCCACCGGGCCCACCGGGTCCGCAGGGGAAGGGATCGGGCCGCCTCATTCTGCGCTCGATGGCCCTTGCCGGCGGTGCTGGCTCTACCCCCGTCAATCCTCGCCCCGGCGGAATTACTGCCCCACGTGTCAGGCTATCCGGGCCAGGGCCAGGAAGGTGAACAATCGCTCTCGCCGCGCCATCGTCGTCTGGGGCTTCGTCAACCACCTGCCCCGGCAACTTTGGGCGGGCGAGGGATTCTACGGTGAGCACACCTGGGGCGACTACGTCCACGACGAGCAACACTTCCTGCTGGTGATGCCCCGGCGGGAGCTGAAGACCTGGCTCCGGGAACTGGTCATCTATCACGGCGCCGACCTGAAGGGGCTGCTCCAGGTGTTTCCCCCCACCGGTGCGAGAGAAGGGGCGAGCATGGGAGAGATTCTGTGTCGCGCCGTCCATCACGAGGCCCGCTTTTCTATGGACCGGTTGCGCGTCCGTTTCTTCTCCGCTCCCTATCAGCTCCTGAAGCCCCACACGCGAGATCAGCAAGGTTTGCTTACCTTCGAGGTCTCCGAGTTCCTGAGCCTGTTGGAGATGGCGGCGGTGTTTCGGACCGTGTTGCGCCCCGAGGAGCAGCAGGCCCTCTACGAGTTGGTGAATTTGAAGGATGCCGGCGAGGAGCAGTTTTACTGGGGAAGATTCATGGGCCTTTTGAGCCAGGAGGCCAAAGACATGTTGAGCGCCTGGAGGGTGCGGCAGTGGCCGCGGCATCGGATCAAGCTGCTGTACGAACTGATCGAATATGTGGGCTTTTATCAAACCGGTTAGACTTATCCGTTATCTGATTGTGTGGCGGGTCAACGGTTCGTTGGCTTACTTGCCGAGATGTCTGTCGGCCGAGCTGTCCCTGTTCCTGGGCACTACGATTGCCGACCGTCTGCCGACCCAGCAGGCCCACCCCTGGCGCAAAGCTCTGGCTCCCTGGGACGAGTACGGCGGCCTCTCACTCATCGGGAAGAAGAAACCCAGGCGCATACCGGACATAGCGTGGCCCATCGAGGCGGTCTTATTTGCCTACCCGGGTAAGCTGACTTATGGACAGGGGGAGTTGATCCTGTGGGAACTCAAACTGCTGGGCGAGAGCGCAGATCACGGACTCTTCCTGGAAGTCATCCTGCCGGCGATGGAGGAAGCGGGGAGCGTGGCCGACCAACGCTGGCGGCGACAGAACATCCTCTGGGGCCGGTTCGATGTCCACGCGGTTTACGCCGCCCGTGGCCCCCGGTGGGAGCCTGTGGTGAGCGAGGGGCGGCTGGACCTGAACTATCGCGCTACCCCTACCCAGTGGGCAGAGGGGTTGGCTTTCGAGTCGCAGTCGGAGCACATATTCAACCGTTTGACCTGGCTCACTCCTTTCGACCTGGGTGGTGAGACACGCTCCGGCGGCAGGCGAAAACAGCGCAGGAAAGAAATGACTCGCCGGCAAGTGCCGACCTTGCGGCGCATTCTGGAGTCCCTGATTGCCCGCATGAGTTCCTTATTGCCGGGCAAGCACCACACACCCAACGACGTGTTGGATGTTTTGAGCGCGGAGGAACGGGAGTCTCTCCAGGTTGTTTTGGAACATGCATCTCGTATCCCTATCCACCATGCCAACTTCAGGCCGGCCCCACAGCGTTGGCCGGGGCGCTGGATCGGGTCGCAGACTTTCCCAAGCATACCGCGTTCGATGATCCCCTACCTTGAATTGGCCTCTATCCTCCATGTTGGGAAACAGGCTCACTTTGGATGTGGCACCTTCACGATAAGTTGAAGGGCTTCTCCCCCAATATGAACATTTTTCTCCCCACCTGCATGTAACGTGGTAGAAGCGGTCATCTATGCGCCGCTTGAAATCACACACAGGAGGAGAAAAATGTACGCCAGAGTCCGTCTCACGCTGATCGCACTGATCGTCGTCGCCGCCGTGGTGACCGGCTGTGCCCCCGGAGCGTTCCCAACGCAGGTTCCGCCGGCAGGGCCGGAAGAATACGAGGGGATACTCGCCGCTACCGCCTTCCCCTATACCGACGGCCCCTATCCTTCCACCGGCGGCCTCGTCCCGCCCAACGACCAGTCCTACGCCGATGTCTTCTTCGAAGACTACGGCGTCAACCCCTTCATTGACACCGAGGACGATCACCTCTCCACCTTCGCGGTGGACGTGGATACCGCCTCCTACACCGTCATGCGCCGCTGTGTGGGCGACGGCCACCTGCCGCCCGACGAGTCGGTGCGCGTCGAGGAGTACGTCAACTTCTTCGAGCAGGACTACGAACCGCCCGCTGATGGTGAGGGAGCCTTCGCCATCCACCTGGAGGGTGCACCCTCCCTTTACGGCGGCGAGCGGTACTACCTGGTGCGTGTCGGCCTCAAGGGGTACGAGATCCCGCCGGAGGAGCGCAAAGACGTCGTTCTTACCTTTGTGATAGACGTCTCCGGCTCGATGAGCTACGAGAACCGGCTGGGGTTGGTCAAGCGGGCACTGCGGTTACTGGTGGAGGAACTGCGACCCACCGACAAAGTCGGCATCGTCGTCTACGGTTCGAGGGGATACGTGCTCCTGGAGCACACGCCGGTCGCCGAGGCTGAGCGCATCTTGCAGGCGATTGACCGGTTGCAACCTGAAGGCTCCACCAATGCCGAAGAAGGACTGGTGATCGGCTACCGGCAGGCTGGCGAAGCCTTCAACCCGGAGGCGATCAACCGGGTTATCCTATGCTCCGACGGTGTCGCTAACGTCGGCAACACTGGCCCTGATGCCATCCTGGAGCAAATCCGCGATTACGCCGAGCGCGGTATCTACCTGACCACGGTGGGGTTCGGGATGGGCAACTACAACGACATCTTGATGGAGCAATTGGCCGACAACGGCGACGGCTTCTATACCTACGTGGACACGCTGAAGGAGGCCGAGCGGGTCTTTGTCCATGACCTGACTTCGACGTTGCAGGTCATCGCTCAGGAAGCCAAGGTGCAGGTGGACTTCGACCCCGAGGTGGTCAGTCGCTACCGGCTTATCGGCTATGAGAACCGGGATGTGGCTGACGAGGACTTCCGCAACGACGAGGTGGACGCCGGCGAGATCGGCGTTGGTCACAGCGTCACTGCTCTCTACGAGATCAAGTTCCGTCCTGAAGCCCCGAAATCAAAGACGGCGATGACCGTCTACGTCCGCTACGAGAACCCCGACACCGGCGAGGTGGCGGAGATCGCCCGCTCAATCGCCCGCGCCGACTTCGCCCCGACTTTCCGGGAGGCCTCGATCCGCTTCCAGCTGGACGCCGTGGTGGCTGAGTACGCCGAGATTTTGCGTGAAAGCTACTGGGCCAGGGATTCGAGCCTGGAGGACGTGGTCTGGGAGGCCCGCCGCATCGCCGAGTACCTGCCCCACGACGCCGACGTGGCCGAATTTGTCAGCCTGGTCGAGCGGGCCAGCGACCTGTGCGAGTAGAGGAGTTGATGAGGGCTTCTCGTCCCAGGCCAATTCACCAATGCGCACGGGAAGCCCTCCTAACACAATCATCTACACAATCAGCGGTTCTCGATACAGGCCGAAGACCTCCCGGAAAACGTCCATAATCTCCTGCAAGGTGGCGTAGACACGCACGGCCTCGAGGATGTAGGGCATCGTGTTCTCGGTACCCTGGGCGGCGATGCGCAGCCGGTCGAGGGCTTGCCCCACCGCGCCGTTATCCCGTTCCTTCCGCACCTGCTCCAGCCGGGCACATTGGCGCTCGTACCCCTGTGGGTCCATCTTCAGCAAAGGCACGCGCAGAGGCTCGTCCGCCGCGAACTCGTTTATCCCGACCACGATGCGCCGCCGCTCGTCAATCTCCCGCTGGTAGCGGTAGGCGGCGTCGGCGATCTCCTGTTGAAAGAATCCGGCCTCGATGGCCGGAATGACCCCACCCAACGCTTCGATCCGCTCGAAGTATTCGTAGGCCTGCCGCTCGATCCGGTCGGTGAGCGCTTCGACGGCATAGGCCCCACCCAGTGGGTCCACGGTGTTGGTGACGCCGCTCTCGTGAGCGATGATCTGCTGGGTGCGCAGCGCGATGGTGACGGCATGTTCGCTTGGCAGGGCCAGCGCCTCGTCCAGGCTGTTGGTGTGCAATGACTGCGTGCCGCCCAGCACCGCCGCCAACGCCTGGATCGCGACCCGCACGACGTTGATCTCCGGTTGCTGTGCGGTAAGCGAACAGCCGGCGGTCTGGGTGTGGAAGCGCAGCCACCAGGAGCGGGGGTTCTGCGCGCCGAAGGTATCGCGCATTTCCCGCGCCCAGATGCGGCGGGCGGCGCGGAACTTGGCGATCTCCTCCAGAAAATCGTTGTGGCAGTTGAAACTGACGCTGACTGCTCCGATGGATGGCCTTGTCACCACCCGCAGCGGCCGGACCGGCGAGACCGCGACGGCGGGTGCACCGCTGCTCACCATCGCCAACCTGGACGAAGTGACGCTGGTCATCTACATCCCCGAAAACCGCATCGGGCAGGTGCAGGTGGATTCCTTCCCGGAACGCGTGTTCGCGGGAGAGGTAGCGAGCATTGCGGGAGAGGCGGAGTTTACGCCGCGCAACGTGCAGACGCAGGAAGAGCGCGTCAACCTGGTCTTCGCCGTCAAGGTGCGCATCCTCAACCCCAACCGCGATCTCAAGCCAGGCATGCCCGCCGACGCGACGATTCAGCCCTAGCGGCCAGGAATCGGCCTAATGAGAGCCCACTCCACAAGGGGCGGGCCTTTTTTGCGGCCGCATTACGACTGGGGCAAGCCTGTGCTCTCCATTGTAGGAACAGGGGGAGGGAGGGAAGCGGGGCAGCGGGTGCTCTACCTTGCCATCACACATCCTAAGCCTAGATTTCGCACTCCGCTAGCAGCTAAATCAGGCCAGTCGTCCTGA
>JBHIET010000106.1:0-8615 GCA_046760785.1 Anaerolineae bacterium
CTCAGGACGACTGGCCTGATTTAGCTGCTAGCGGAGTGCGAAATCTAGGCTAAGACCCCTTCATCACACATTCTATCGTCCGGCCCTCATAGCGTGGGGGCCGGATTTGGTTTAGGGAACGGCCCTTCCCTCTTGTATTTGCCATCCAGTTCCGCTATAATATGCTTAAGGCTGCTGACAACCCATCCGAATTGACCTCATATATGACAGTCAGACGCGCATGATCCGTTAGTCCTGCGAATCCGTGTTCTCAGGGAGGCAGAATTGAGCGACGAACTGCAACGCTTCATTGACAGCCTGGCCGACCAAGTGCTCGTCCTCGATCCAGGCTTCCGCGTCGTGCGGGCCAACAGGGCGCTGCTGGAGGCACTGGGCCGTACCAACGACGAGGTTGCAGGCCACTATTGCTACGAGATCGGCCACGGTCGCTCGAAACCATGTTCTCCACCCGACTGTGCTTGCCCTGCGCTTGCGATCTGGAATGGAGAGACGACGAGCCGGGCTATCCACGTTCACTCTACCGCCGAGGGGTCGAAGCGCTACATGGAGATCGTCGCCTCCCTGCTTCAAGACGATGAGGGGCAGGGTCGGCGGGTGATCGAGGTGATGCGCGACGTGACCGCCCAGAAGCAAGTGGGGGCCAAACTCGTGCAACGCAATCGAGAGTTGGCCGCCTTGCTGAGTATGGCGCGGGCGTTGACCCGTTCGCTCGAGCTGGAGACAGTGCTGGCCGAGGCGTTGCGTCAGGCAGCGATCGTGGCGGATGCCGATGCCGGCGCGATCTACCTGTGCGATAAGATCGAGAACGAGCTGGTTCTGGCGGCCCATAAGGGGCTGACGGAAGGATTGGCCCAGTCCCTGGCCCGCTGCGTGTGGAATGAAAACATCGTGGATCGGTCTCACCGGGCCAATGGGGAGGTGATCTTTGGCCAGATCCCTCCCACGTTGGTCGAGCAATATACGCCGCCAGGCGAAGTCCCGCTGGGGACAATGGCCAGCCAACCGCTGCGGGTCGCCGGGCGGCTGGTCGGCGTCCTCACCCTGCTCACCCGCGAGCCCCGTACCTTCACATCGGCTGAGGTCGCCTCGCTGACTGCCCTGACCCGCGGGCTGGCCGTCGCCATCGAGAATGCGAGGCTCTTTGAGAGTGTCTCACGGGCCGAGCGGGAGTGGGAGCAAACGTTCGGCGCCATCCGCGACGGTATCGCCATCACCGGCCCCAACTACAGAATTACGCGGGTCAACCAGGCCTTCCTTGATATGTTTGGGCTGACCGAGGAGGAGGCCATCGGCCAGCGCTGCTGCCACATCTTCTATGGCGCCGCCGGCCCCACGCCCCGCTTCCGCTGTCACCAGATCATGCAGACCGGCCAGGCCACCCCGGTCGAGGTGGATAACCTGGTCATCCCCGGCACGTACCACATCTCGCTGTTTCCGCTGCGCGAAGAGCGAGGGGAGTTCCTGGGCCTGATCCACAGCGTGCGCGACGTGAGCGAGGAGCGTGCCATGCGCGACCTGATGACCCGCAACGAGCGCTTGGTTGCCATGGGACGGTTGGCTGCCTCCGTGGCCCACGAGATCAACAACCCCCTGTTCAGCATCCGCAACTGCCTGGCCCTGCTGGACGACGTGGTTCCCGACGACGAACCCTCCAGGTCCTTCCTCCACCTGGCAAAGAGCGAACTGGACCGGTTAGCGCAGACCGTACGCAATCTGCTCGACTTTGTCCGTCCCAGCGAGGAACCCCGGGCCCTCGTTGACCTTAATCAGGTGCTGGAAAGGGCGATCTTTATGACCGGCAAGCAGATGGAGTACGCTCACGTGACCATCGTCAGGGAACTCGCGCCCGACCTGCCCCTGTTGCTGGCATCGGCCGGCCAGTTGACTCAGGTGGCGATCAATCTGATTCTCAACGCCGTCGAAGCCATGCCTGACGGTGGCCAACTGCGGATCGTCACCCGACCGGGTCCCCAGTGGGACAATGTGGAAATCGCTCCAGGACGTCTCGTGGACACCGTGCAGATCATCATCAGCGATACCGGTTGCGGCATCCCTCAGAAACACCTGGAGGCCATCTTCGAGCCTTTCTTCAGCACGAAGGATGAGGTCAAAGGAGTGGGGCTGGGGCTCCCGATCAGCTATACAATCGTCCACCACCACCACGGCGCGATTGACGTACAGAGCGAGGTGAACGCAGGCAGCACCTTCACTATCACGCTGCCTCTACTCACAGAAGAGGAATGGAAATCGTGGGAGAAGTCAGAGGCCGTGTCCTCATCGTAGACGACGAGTTGCCGGTGCGCCTGACGGTGCGCGAGCTCCTGCGCCGCGCCGGTTACGACGCCATAGCTGTCGCCAGCGGAGAGGAGGCATTGGAGCTGATCCAATCGCAGCCCGTTGACCTGGCTTTGATTGACCTGGTGATGCCCGGAATGGGCGGGGTCGAATTGATGCGCCGGCTGCAAGCGGCGGCCCCAGACACGGTGCTGATCGTGCTGACCGCCCGTGGCTCGATGGAGACGGCCGTCGAAGCGCTTCGACTGGGCGCTCACGATTACCTCACCAAACCCTGCGACGATCAACTGCTCAAGCGGTGTGTCGAGGCCGGGTTGAGCAAGCGCCGGGAGGAACTGCGTCGCCGCCGCTTGGTCAGCACCCTGGGCGCTGCCGCGCTGGAACTGGCCGGCGAGACCGGGCATCCAGTGCCCGCACCGACCACGTCTGCGGGCGAGACCATCCGCCGGGGCGACCTGACGGTGGACGTCGCCGGGCACACGGCAACGCTGGCCGGTCACGCCCTCGACCTCACCCCGACAGAGTTCGACCTGTTGGTCGTCCTGGCCCGCGACGCCGGGCGCACCCTCTCGCACCGCGAGCTGGTGCAGGCCATCCGCGGCTACGAGGCCGAGGATTGGGAGGCCAGGGAAATCATCCGCTACCACGTCCACGGACTGCGCAGCAAGCTGGGCGGCGCCGACTACGTCAAGACTGTGCGAGGGGTGGGGTACCGACTGGTGGTGTCGGAGGAACATGAAACGTAAGCCAGGAGGACATTCTCAGTTCGGCGCGGCTTCTTGATCGCGCCGCCACTTGGGCAAAGACCTTGCCCAACGAAAAATGTGCCCTCCTCCCCCGCGCCGCACAACCCCAACACAATCCCAACAAAACCCTCCCGTTCAAACCCGGCTTTGATGCTATCATAGTATCAAGCCGATTGAGTGAGGAGGGTCCAAATGAAGATCGAGAAATTCAACTATCCCGACGAACTCTACTACGACCAGCACCACGCCTACGCCCGCGTCGAGGATGATACCGTCGTCCAGGGCGTCACCGACCTGGGCCAGAGCTTGCTAGGGGAGGACTTCTCCGTCGAGTTGCCCTACGTGGGGCGCAGAGTCAGACGGGGTGATACGCTGCTCTCGATCCAGCCAACGATACTCCAAGAAGACGCCCGCCACATTCACGCCACCGCCTCCGGCCAGGTCGTGGCCGTGAACGCTCTGCTGGAGCAGACACCCGAGCTGGTCAAGGACGACCCCTACGGAGCGGGCTGGATCGTGCGCATCCGCTCCGATGATCCCCTCGCACTCCAGAGCGAGCTGGAGAGTCTGCTGCGGGCCTGCGATCCGGCGCTCAAAACCTGGGCCCGCCGCGAGCTGGCCGCCGCCCGGTTGCGCCACCCGGATGCGTTCCCCGCGCCGGTGCGGCTGAGGGCCGAGGAGTACGACTTCCCGGCCGAGCTCTATTTCGACCGCTCCCACGCCTACGGCCGGGTCGAGGACGGGCTGGTCGTCGAGGGCATCACCGACCTGGGACGGGAACTGTTGGACGAGGTGCTGTTCGTCGAACTGCCCTACATCGGGCGCAAGGTCAAGCAAGGCGACCGTCTTTTCTCCGTCCAGCCGATGAACCAACGCGGCCGCGTGCGCCACATCCGCGCTGCCGTGTCCGGCGAAGTGGTGGCCGTCAACGAGGAATTGGAGGAGCACCCGGATTGGGTCAGTCTCGACCCCTACGGCGTCGGTTGGGTCGCCCGGATTCGCCCCACGGCCCAGTTGGAGGACGAGTTGAGCGCGTTGCTGAAGGAATCCGAGCCCGAACTGCTGGCCTGGGTGGAAAAAGAGCTGGAGGCAGAGGGGCTACAGCATCCCGTCGCCCACCGCAAGCCCACAGAGCAACCGCTGGAGGTTCTCCGGCCCGCGCCGGTGCTGGTCGCGCCGCTCCGCCTAGAGCATATCCCCATCGTGAACGGGCACAAGATCGCCCAACCGTTCGCGCCAAAGGTGGCCGGCTACGAGTTTCCGCTTGAACTATACTACGACCTCACCCACGCCTACGCCCGTATGGAAGACGATCTGGCGATCGAAGGCCTCACCGACCTGGCGCAGGGAATGCTGGGCGAGGTCTTGTTCGTCGAGCTGCCGCCCGTCGGTCGGGAGGTGCGGCAGGGAGACCGGCTGCTTTCCATTCAGTCTATGGAGCGGGACCGCCCGATCCGCCGCATCCAGGCAGCCATCTCCGGCGAGGTCGTCGCCGTCAACGAAGCGCTGGTCGAGAATCCCGCGCTCGTCAACCAGGCCCCCTACGGCGAGGGGTGGCTAGTCAAGCTCCGCCCCACCGATCAACTGGAGGCGGAACTGGCGAACCTGCTCCGGGCCGACAACCCGGCCCTGGCGACCTGGGCCTGGGAGGAGTTCGAGCGGGACGCTCCGCCGCTCGAGTTCCTCCAGCGCTACCTGAGCGACCGGGTCACGCGGGACGAGATGGAGCGGCAGGTCTATTCCCGCGACCTGGCTCCCGTGCCCGAACTGCTGGTGAGGCCGCTCGGCATCCGCGCCAAGCCGGAGTTGATCGCGCGTCCGATCAATGCCGAGGAGGTCGCGGTCGTGATGAAGCACGCCGCCCGCTATCACATCCCGGTCACCCCCCGCGCCTCCGCCTCGACCGTCTACTTCGACGCGGTTCCCTACCGCAGCGGCATCCTGCTGGACCTGAACAACCTGCGGGGCGAGCCGGTGCTTCACGAAGAACGTTCCACCGTCACCGTCGGATCGGCCATCCGCTGGGCTGAACTGGACAACTGGCTGCACGACCGGGGGTGGGCCGCGCTGACCTACCCCACCAGCGCCCCCTCGGCCACCGTCGGCGGCTGGTTCAGCACCGAGGGGTATGGCGTCGGGAGCATCGTCTTTGGCTGCGTACACGAACAGGTCGTGAGCGCCCAGGTCATCCTGCCCGACGGCGAGAGCGTCACAGTCACACCCGACTCCGACCCACCGCTGGCCTGGTTCGCCGGCACCGGCGGGACGATGGGCATTCTCACCGAGTTCGAACTGCGGGTGCGCCGCGCGCCGGAGGCCGAGTCCCATCACGTGATCACCTTCTCCAGCCGGGCGGCGCTGCGCGAGGCAGCCGTGGCACTGGCGCAAAGCGACCCGCCCCCTTACAACATGCACTATAGCGACGTGAGCTTTCATCGCCTGTTGGAGCAGGCCGGCTACCGCTCCGCCGGTGACCGTCCCGCGCTGGAGGTGGATTTCGAGGGCAGCGCCGAGGAGGTGTACCTGGGGATCAGGAATCTAAAAACCATCGTCGAGCGGACGAGCGGCAGGGAGATGCCCGCCGAGGTCGCCCGCCGCGAGTGGGAGGAACGGTTTCGCGCTCTGCGCGCCAAGCGGTCGAGGCCTTCGCTCCTGGCAGCCAAGGTGTGGCTGCCGTTGGATCAGGTGGACGGGTTCATCCACGACGTGGAGCGGCTCGGCCGGCAGATGGGCGTCGAGTTCTACAACTATGGCTCCATCGTCACGCCCCAGGCGGCGGTCGCTTTCGCCATGTACCGCTCCGACGAGACCCGGGTGATCGAGTACGTCATGTCGCTCAGCATCACCAAGCGGCTCCACGACATCGGGAAACGACACGGCGGACATCCCTACGGCGTCGGGCTGTGGAACACGGCCTACCTCAGCGACATCTTTACCCCGGAGCAGATCGCCGAGATGCGGAGTCGCAAGGCCGCCCAGGACCCTGACGACGTTCTCAATCCCGGCAAGCTGTATCGCACGCTGCCCCTGCTCCCGCCCGCCGCCTTCAAAGCCGGGCTTTCGGCGCTCTCCGTACTCACCGCGCTACAGGGGCGCCTGCGCCGGGCCTTCGCCCGTCCGGCTCCCCGGCCCGCTCCCAGTCCTGAGACGCCGGCCCTCGCACTTCCCATCCAGCAGGTGCCCGCCTACACCGGGGTCGCCAACGAGACGCTCATCTGCGCCCAGTGCGGCTACTGTCGCACCGTCTGCCCCGTTTTCGACGTGCTGGGCTGGGAGACGACCGCTCCCCGGGGCAAAATCTCCGTCGCCAAGAATCTGCACCTGGGCAACAGCGGAACGGGGGAACTGCCCGAAGAGTTCATCCGCCGGCTGTACGAGTGCACGCTGTGCGGCAGTTGCAAGGAAATCTGCCCCACCGGGATTGACACCCGCCAACTGTGGCTCGACCTGCGAGCAATGGCAGGCGAGACGGCTGCCGCTTCACGTGCCTTCGACCACCTGAGCCAGTGCATCGCCGACGAATGTAACATCACCTGCGAGTCCGGCGACGCCCGGATGCTCTGGATGCAGCGGCTGGACGCGACGCCCGATGGTCTGGTCGGGCAACAAGGGGCCGAGTGGCTTTACTTTGCCGGATGCGTCGGCTCCCTCTTCCCGATGGTCAACGGTATCCCGCGATCCTTCGTCCAGATCCTGGCCCGTGCAGGGCTATCCTTCACGATGCTCGGTGAGAAGGAATGTTGCTGCGGCTTCCCGTTGCTGGCCGCCGGGAGAAGGGAGCAGGCCCGCCAAGCGGCCATGCTCAACATCGTCCACGCTCAGGCGCTGGGCGTGCGCAAGATCGTCACCACCTGCCCCTCCTGCTACCACACCTGGCAACACAACTATCCAGAGCTGACCGGCGAACCTCTTCCCTTCAGGGTGTACCACTCGACCCAGTTGCTGGCGGAATTGGTCAGGGCCGGGGCCTTCCCCCTCTACCATTCGGACGGCCCGGTCACCTACCACGACCCGTGTGACCTGGGGCGCACCAGCGGCATCTTCGACGAGCCACGGACGATTTTGGCCGGCATCGAGGGATTGCAGTTGATCGAGATGGCCAAGAACCGGGAGGATGCGGTCTGTTGCGGCGGCGGCGGCAACCTGGAGATGGTAGATAGGGAACTGGTCGCGCAGATCGGATACCGCAAGATAGCACTGGTCGCCGATACCGGGGCGAAGACGGTCATCTCGGCCTGCCAGCAGTGCAAGCGCACGATGACCGGGGCCGCCCGGGCCAGCAAGACCCGCGTGCGCGTCAAGGACATCACGGAAGTGGTCTGGGACGCAATCCAGGCCGCCGAGGAACACTACGGCCTGGCGGTCTAGTCACCGTTCGTGACGACATACCCAAGCGCCTTCCGCGACTATGCGAAGGCGCTTTCCTGCGCCACCTTGCGCTATCGTCCGGGTGTAGTACAATATCGCCCTGGGCGTAGGGGGCTACGCCGAGCCTGATTCCGGTGCCCTTGATGGCAGCGAGGCTTCTCCTGCGCTGAATTGGAAATGAAAGGTGAAAGCGTGAGAGAACGAGGAACAGAGCTTAGGATTGGTGGAACAGATTTCAGTTCCCTGTTTGCCTACCTGGAGATCACCAAGCCACTCTCTGTATTCCTGCTGGCCTTCACGGCCGTTGGCGCGATGGCCGTCGCGGCGGGCGGGCAGCCGATTCCAACAGGCCGCTTCTTGCACGCTGTGGCCGCTTGCGCACTGGGCTGTGCCGGGGCCAACACACTTACTTGCTACATTGACCGGGACATTGACCCGCTGATGGAACGGACCAAGCGACGACCTCTGCCAACCCAACGCATTTATCCACCGCGGCGGGCGCTCTACTGGGGGCTATTCCTTTCGGTCCTCTCGCTGGTGCTGGCCTGGCTGATCAATCCGCTCTCGTGCTTCTGGGGGCTGATAGGCCTGCTGGACAACGTCCTGGTCTACAGCCTGCTGGCCAAGCGGCGCAGCCCCCTCAACGTCATCCTGGGTGGTTTCAGCGGCGGCGTGCCAGCGCTCTACGGCTGGGCCGCCGTGCGCAACCAGGTCGCGCTCACACCACTGCTCATCGCCGCGCTGGTCGTGCTCTGGATCCCCAACCACATCTGGAACCTGGCCATCTTCCACACCAAGGACTACCGGCGGGTCAAGGTGCCTATGCTGCCAGCTGTCTACTCGTTCAAAGCGACGGTGCGCTGCATCGTTGCCACGGTGCTGCTGATGTTCGGCTGCTCCATCGCCCTGTATTTCGTGGGCGGCTTCGGCCGGCTGTACCTCGTGGCAGCGCTGGTGCTGGGTGCGGCGGTCGCCGCTGGAAACCTGTGGCTCTCCTTCCGGCCATCGCGGGAACTGGCCTGGCGGCTGTTCAAGCTATCCAGCCCGTACCTGTTCCTGCTCTTCACGGCGATGATGCTGGACGTGCTCGTGTGAAACGTACATGCAACGTTACTACTCAGGCTGCGTCGGTCGAGTAGGCGCTTTAGGTCGAGTAGCGAAGCGTACCGAGACCAAGCAGCCTATGCTGAGCCGCTCGCTTGGTTT
>JBHIET010000107.1:0-8567 GCA_046760785.1 Anaerolineae bacterium
GGAAAACGATCTACGCTGCTCAGGCTGAGTAGTGACGTCTTTTGGACAGATTATGGCAGCTACTCACCCCAAGCTCCAAGTCCCCGTCCCGGGGACGTCGTATGCGGTAGATGACCACTTTGCCGTGCCGTTTTGCGCTCGAGACGCCCCCGAGACGGGGGCTACGAGCCTGGAAAACGATCTACGCTGCTCAGGCTGAGTAGTGACCACTGGAGACAATATGGAAAGTGACAACTATGCCGTCATAGCCCGCGGCCTGACCAAACGATTCGGCGATTTCACCGCCGTGGATGAGATTGATTTCGAGGTCCGGCGGGGAGAGATATTCGGCTTCCTCGGCCCCAACGGCGCCGGCAAGACCACCACCATCCGCATGATGCTCGGCCTGCTGAAACCGACCTCTGGGATGGTAGAAGTTCTGGGTGTGTCAGTGGCCGAACACGCGGAGCAAATCCGACCTCGCATCGGCTATATGGCGCAACGGTTCAGCTTGTACAACGACCTGACGGTACTCCAGAACCTGCGGTTCTACGGCCGGGCGTATGGGCTGGGAAACAACCTGCTGAAAGAACGCATCCAGGAAACGCTCCGCCTCACCAATCTGGAAGGCCGCGAGCACACGCACACCAAAGACCTCTCCGGCGGCTGGCGACAGCGCTTGGCGCTCAACGCCGCCATCATCCACCGGCCGGAGTTGATTTTCCTCGATGAACCGACTGCCGGCGTGGACCCTGTTTCCCGGCGGGCCTTCTGGAACCTGCTCTACAAACTGGTCGCCGAGGAGATCACGGTGTTCGTCACCACCCACTACATGGACGAGGCCGAGCACTGCCACCGGCTGGCCTTCATCCAGCGAGGGAGGTTGATCGCTTGCGGTTCGCCGGAAGAGATCAAGCGGGACATGATGCGCGGCCAGGTGCTGGAGCTCGCCCCTTCGGACACGCCCAAAGCCATCAAGGTCCTGCGTGCCGCTCGCAAGTCCGGCCGGTTGCCACTCGAAGAGGTGGCGATGTACGGCGCGCTGATGCACGTCGTCGCTCCCCAGATGGAACGGTATCAGGAGGCCATCGCCGCCGAACTGCGCCGGGCCAGCATAGAACCCGGCGATATGGCGATCATCGAGCCTTCTCTGGAGGATGTGTTCATCGCCTGTATGCGGTGATGTGAAGTAAGCCCAATGCTTTCCAAACGAGACCCCCGAGGTCTGAGAATACGTGTTGGGCTGTTGGCTGCGGAGAAGAACCGAACCTTAAAAATCTGGTACAGGTCTTGACAATGGCCGAAAATCATAGTACAATTTGAGCTAACCCTCAGTTTTTGAGTGAGCACTCACACAAAGGAGCTGTACTATGACGAATGAACAGCCGACCACCCGCCGCCAGCGACGCACGCTAGCCCGCAAGGCCCAGATTCTCGACGCGGCAGCCAAAGTGTTCGCCGAGAAGGGCTTTCACCGGGCTACGACTAAGGAGATTGCTGACGCTGCCGATGTGTCTGAAGGGACGATTTACAACTATTTTGACAGCAAGGAAGATCTCCTGATCGGCATCATGGGCCAATTGGCCGAGGTAGAGACACTGCCTGAGGAGCTGATGGGGGCGCTGCAGAGTGATGTCCGCGACTTTTTCGTCGCTATTTTCCGTCAACGTATCGGCCGCATGCAACAGGCCCAGAAGATGATCCAGGCCCTCTTGCCGGAGGTGATGGTCAACCTCGAGCTACGCGAGCGCTACTATCAGCAGTTTGTGCTGCGCGTCGCGACGATACTGGAGCAGTACATCGAGGCGCGGATTGAGATGGGGCACATACGGCCTGTGGACGCAGCACTGGCGGCGCGCGCCGTGCAAGGCATGTTCGTCGGCCTGATTCTGCTCCGGCTTCTCGGTGACGAGCCGGTCCTATCCAGGTGGGAGGAAGTGCCGGAAGTCGTAGCCACCATGATCTTTGACGGCCTGAGGCCCAGGAAAGGAGGGTGATACATGACCTTGCGCATCATTCCGCTTATACGCAAAGAGTTCCTGCACATCCTCCGTGATCCGCGCACACTGGCGGTGATGTTTGTAATGCCTGTCGTTCAACTTGTGCTCATGGGTTATGCCGCCACGACTGACATCGAACACCTACGCACCGCTGTTTTCGACGGGGACAAATCAGGGGCCAGTCGTGAGCTGATCGAAGCTTATCGGGCATCCAGTTACTTTGACATTGTCCGCTACATCGAGTCGGAGGAGCAGATGAATCATCTGGTGGATGGCGGACAGGTGCGAGCCGGCCTGATCATTCCGGCAGGCTACGGTGAAGCGATAACCGCCGGCGATCAACCCCAGGTCGCTTTCGTCATTGATGGGTCCGATCCCAGCGTGGCCAACACCGTTCTCGCTGCCTCGCAATCTGTAGGGCAGGCTCATTCCATGCGCATTGTGGAACAGGCTATGGGCTTTGATCCTGACGATATGCCCGGCGTGCAGGTGCGTCCGCGTGTGTGGTACAACCCGGAGATGAAGAGCTCGAACTTTATGATCCCCGGTATCATGGGTATGATTCTCTACTTTCTGACCGCTCTCTTCACCGCGATGGCCATCGTGCGCGAGCGAGAGCAGGGCACCATCGAGCAATTGATCGTGACACCTATCAGGCCATTGGAGTTGATCGTCGCCAAGGTTGTCCCTTACGTGTTCATCGCCTTATTCGACGTGCTGGAAGTGCTGGCCATCGGCGTCTTTTGGTTCGGCGTGCCAATTAGAGGTAGTCTGGGGCTGCTGCTGGGGCTATCGGCCCTGTTCCTGCTCACGTCGCTGGGCATCGGTATCTTCATCTCCAGCATAGCCAACACGCAACAGGAAGCGATGTTGCTCACGTTTCTCACTATGTTTCCCTCCATCTTTCTGGGAGGGTTCTTCTTCCCCATTGAGGCCATGCCCACCTGGCTGCAGGTTCTCACCTACGTGGTACCGCTGCGTTACATGCTCGTCATCATCCGGGGCATCATCCTCAAAGGAGTGGGCGTACAGATACTGCTTCCGGAAGTGATTGCGCTGATTGTCTTTGGGGTGGCGATCATGTTGCTGGCTGCCGCTCGATTCCAGAAGCGGCTGGAGTAGCGACAGCTCAGGGTGAGATTCCATGGATAAGAGCAGGGTGGTCCTTCTCTATCTCCTTATGTTGGTTGGGCACGTGGCTCACGTTCTTGAAGAAGTCTGGGGGCGATTTTGGCTGATAGATGCTGTCTGTGGACTGGGATGGTTCCTGGTGGCAAACTGGGTGCTCTTCTGCATCCCGGTCGTGCTGTTCTATTTCGTTCTGCGGGGGAAGCGCTGGGCATTTCACGCGAGCATGATCTACGCCAGCATCATGCTCTTGAACGGTGTTGGGCATAACGTGGCAACGATTGTGACTGGAAGGTATTGGGGTGGTTTTGCAGGCGGATATACTGGCGTTGGACTGTTGTTTGTTGCTCCGCCAATGATACATTATCTTCGGAAAGAGATGCCGGCCAATTAAACGAGGAGCAGCAGTGTTTAACGAGAGCAACCTGGTCATTAAAACTGAAAATCTAACCCACAAGTTCCGCGACCTGCTGGCCGTGGATCATCTGAACCTGGAAATCAAACGCGGCGAGATATT
The DNA here is from genome assembly GCA_046760785.1 of Anaerolineae bacterium. Taxonomy (GTDB): domain Bacteria; phylum Chloroflexota; class Anaerolineae; order B4-G1; family B4-G1; genus JBHIET01. The sequence goes on from JBHIET010000107.1 coordinate 3,625, forward strand.
CGGCCTGCTGGGACCCGATGGGGCCGGCAAGACGACGACGATCCGCATGTTGTGCGCGATTATGGACCCCAGCGAGGGCAGCGCCCGCGTGGCGGGGTTCGATACGGTGAAGGAGCCGGAGGAGATCAAAAAGCGCATCGGCTATATGCCGCAGCAGTTCTCCCTCTATGGCGACTTGACGGTGCTGGAGAACCTGGTATTCTTCGCCGACGTGTTCCAGGTGGAGCGGCAAGAACGGGAGGAGCGCATCGCCCGCTTGCTCGAGTTCGCCCGCCTGACCGAGTTCACGAAGCGACGAGCAGCCCACCTTTCGGGCGGTATGCAAAAGAAGCTGGCCCTGGCCTGCACACTGATTCACAAGCCCGAGCTTATCTTCCTGGATGAGCCAACCACCGGCGTGGATCCGGTCTCGCGCCGCGAGTTCTGGGACATTCTGACCGGCCTTCATTTAGAAGGGGTGACGCTCTTTGTCAGCACGCCCTATATGGACGAGGCGGAACGGTGTTCGCGGGCAGCGCTGATGTTTGAGGGGGGCATCATTGTCTGCGACGAGCCGGAGCGGATCAAGACTCTGGTGGAAGGCGAGTTGCTGGAGCTGCAGCCTGACCGGCTGAAGGAGGCGAACCGGATCATCCAGAGCCTCCCCGGCGTGCTGGAGGTGCAGACTTACGGCGACTTGCTGCACGTGTTCGTAGACAACGCTGCTCAGCGCTCTCCGACCGTGCAGGAGGCATTGGCCGAGGCAGGAGTTGCAGTCGAGAATATCCGCCAGACCCGGCCGCGGATGGAGGAGGCGTTTATCTCACTGATACGGAGGCGGTTGGAGGAGAGGTGAGGTTACGCTATACGCAATACGCGATACGTACTGTGTAGTGCGTATTGCGTAGTTGGGGGGACTTGACTGTGAACGAGTATGCTGTACAAGTTGTCAATTTGACCAAGCGGTTCGGCGACTTTACCGCCGTGAACGGGGTGACGTTCAACATCCAACGCGGCGAGATATTCGGCTTCCTGGGGCCCAACGGTGCAGGTAAGACGACGACGATCCGTATGTTACTGGGTCTTCTGCGGCCCACGTCCGGCCAAGCCACCGTCCTGGGGTACGACATCACGCGCGAGGCGGAGGAGATCCGCAAGCACATCGGTTATATGTCTCAGCGTTTCAGTCTCTACAACGATCTGACGGTGGACGAGAATCTGGATTTCTACGGGCGCACTTATGGCGTGCGCGGCGAAGAGTTGCGCCAGCGCAAGCAGTTCGTGATTGAGATGGCGGGACTTAAAGGGCGGGAGCGGGAGTTGACCCGCAATCTCTCCGGCGGTTGGAAGCAGCGGCTGGCGCTGGGCGCGGCGATCCTTCACGAGCCAGAGATGCTCTTCCTCGATGAGCCGACCGCCGGGGTGGACCCCATCTCGCGGCGGGCCTTTTGGGATTTGCTGTACGAACTGGCCGAGGGCAGGACGACGATCCTGGTGACGACCCACTATATGGATGAGGCAGAACATTGTCAGGATTTGGCCTTCATCCACAACGGGCGTATCATCGCCCAGGGAGCGCCGGCGGAGATCAAACTGGATAAGATGCAGGGACAGGTGCTGGAAGTTGACTGCACGCAGCCGGATGTGGCGATTGGCGTGCTGTCGCAGATGGGTTTGTTCGAGGAAGTAGCGCTGTACGGTGCACTGATCCATGTGGTGGCCGAGGACGTCGTGGAACACAAGCCTCGCATCACGCAGGTGCTGGCCGAGGCTGGGGTGGACGTGCGGGCGATGGATGTTATCGCGCCGTCGCTGGAGGATGTTTTCATCGCCAATGTGCGGAATAGCGTAGGGAGTAAGGAGTAGGGAGTAAGGATATGAAACGAGAGCAGATCGTTCCGAGCATCATCATTGCCGTGGTCGTCATCGTCGTGGCAGCGGCAGGCATCTACTTCGCCACGAACCCGGACGCCTGGCGGCAAGTGTTGGTGCAAATGGAAATGGCCACACCGAAGGCAGGTGGCCTGACGGCCTCCGGGTTCATCGAGGCCGAGGAGGTCGCCGTCGCGCCGGAGCTAGGAGGGCGCGTGGTCGAGTTGCTGGTGGACGAGGGAGACGAGGTCGAGGCCGGGCAGGTGCTGGTGCGGCTGGACGGCACACTGTTGGAAGCTCAGATCGGGGCAGCTGAGGCCGGTCTGGACGTAGCTCAGGCGCAGTTGGATCAGGCGCTGGCAGGGGCCCGCCCGGAGCAGATTCGGCAGGCGAAGGCAGCGCTGGCCCAGGCCGAAGCAGCCCGTGACGGGGCATATCAGGCCTGGCAGGACTTCATTGCCATCCGCGACAACCCCCAGGAACTGGACGCTCAGATCGCTCAGGCGCGGGCGCAGGTAGCCGCAGCCGAGGCCGCGTTGGCTCAGGCGACGGCATTGAAGGACGCGGCCGAGATCGCCGACAACAGCTTCCAGGAAGGAATGGAGGCGCTGGAGGAAGCGAGGGAGGAGTTGGAGCAGATCCCCGAGCCGTTCCGCCCGGCCTTGCCCGGCGTGCCTCTGGATGCGCATCTCATTCCCAACGCCTATTGGAAATCCTGGGTGGGCGTCAACACGGCTCAGGCCGGGTTGGACGGGGCGCGAGCGGTGCTGAATGACCTATACGCGATGCGAAACAACCCCCAGGAACTGAACGCACAGGTGGACGCAACCGAAACGCAATACCGGGCTGCCGAGGCCGCCGTCCGGATGGCCCAGGCACAACTGGACGCACTGCGAGCAGGGGCCACGGAGGAGGAAATCGCCATCGTCGAGGCGCAGGTCGAACAGGCCCAGGCTTCGCTTCAGGCGCTGCTGGTGCTGGGCGATAAACTGACCATCGTCGCACCCGTGAGCGGGCTGGTCCTGGAACGCAGCATCCACGAAGGAGAACTGGCCGCACCCGGAGCCACCTTGCTAACACTAGGCGATTTGGACAAGGTGACCCTGACCGTGTACGTACCAGAGGACAAGCTGGGGCAGGTGCACATCGGCCAGCAGGTGGAAGTCCGGGTGGACAGCTTCCCAGAGCGCACGTTCACAGGCACCGTAGCCGCCATCGCCCACGAGGCCGAGTTCACCCCGCGCAACGTCCAAACCCAGGAGGAGCGGGTGAACATGGTCTTTGCCGTGGATGTGGACATCCCCAACCCCGATCACGCGCTCAAGCCGGGTCTACCTGCCGACGCGGTGATTATCACTGAGGAGCAGTAGAATGAGCGAGTCAGCGAGTCAGCGAGTCAGCGAGAGAGCGAGGGAGCGAGGCGGTGTGTTGGCGATCTTGGTGTTGCTCGTTTTCCTGTTGATAGGGTGTGGAAACGAGACTGCCGATGGCCCCATCCTCGCCTCCGGCTTCATCGAGGGCGAGGAAGTGGTCGTGGCGGCGGAGACGTCGGGCCGCATCGCCGAGATGCTAGTGGATCGCGGGGACGAGGTGCAGGCAGGCGACGTGCTGATACGCCTGGACGATGCAGTGCTCCAGAGCCAGCGGTTAGAAGCAGAAGCTGGGCTCGCTACCGCCCGTGCCAATCTGGCCCGTGTGCTGGCCGGCGCACGCCCGGAGGAGGTTTCCGCTGCACGGGCTGCCCTGGCCCAGGCGGAGTTCGAACGAGACGGGGCGGCTCAGGCCGTGATCCACGCCCAGGACGCAATCAGTAACCCCCTCTCACTCGACGCTGAGATTGACGGGGCCCGTACCCAGGTGCGCCTGGCCGAACAGAACGTCGAGATGGCGGAGGCGGAACTGGCAGAGGCGGAGTTGAAGCGCAACCTCTTCGCCACCCAGGGGGGAGATGTGGAGCGTACCTGGGACCTCCAATTGCAGGCGGCTCAGGCAGCGCTGGTGCAGGCTCAGGCTGAACTGGAAGGAGCCCAGAAGTACTTCAATGCTCTGTTAACTATACGCGCCAATCCGCTCACCCTCGAGGCTCAACTCCACAGCGCGGAGATGCAATACCGGATTGCCGAGGCACAAGTAGCCGCAGCGCAGGCGGCGTTGGATGGACTAGAGGCTGGCCCGACCGAGGAAGAGGTCGCAGTGGCCAAGGCCCAGGTGGAACAGGCCGAGGCTGCCGTGGGTCTGATTGACGCGCAGATCGCCCAACTGACCCTGACTGCCCCGATGGATGGCCTTGTCACCACCCGCAGCGGCCGGACCGGCGAGACCGCGACGGCGGGTGCACCGCTGCTCACCATCGCCAACCTGGACGAAGTGACGCTGGTCATCTACATCCCCGAAAACCGCATCGGGCAGGTGCAGGTGGGGCAGCAGGTGGAGGTGCAGGTGGATTCCTTCCCGGAGCGCACGTTTGTGGGAGAGGTGGCGAGCATCGCGGGTGAGGCGGAGTTCACCCCGCGCAACGTGCAGACGCAGGAGGAGCGCGTCAACCTGGTCTTCGCCGTCAAAGTGCGGATCCCCAACCCCGGCCACGCGCTCAAGCCGGGGATGCCCGCCGACGCGACTATACGGCCTTGAGCAATGAGGGATTGGCCCTACGAGAGCCTACTCCGCAAGGGGTAGGCTCTTTTTCGCGACCGCGTCACACCGTAGGTCGGATTTGCTATCCGACCGTAATCGGTCGGGTGTGACCGTTCGGGCACTTTCAGTCGAGCAGCCTGAGTAGCGCGGAGCAACGCGGAGCGCGCTCAGGGCGCTCCCTTCGATACGGCCTGCACTCCGTTCCGGCCTACTCAGCCTGTTTTTCGCACATTGCCGCCTGTTCACGGCGGCGTCGGAGCGCACCGGCTAAAGCGCCGGCATATCCGCACCGGCCTGAAGAGCCGGTGCTGGATCGCGTCTTCCAGCCCCGCCTGTTCACGGCGGGGCGGCCCACCCAGCCCTGTTCACGGCGGGGCGGCCCACTGGATCGCGTCTTCCAGCGCCGCCTGTTTACGGCGGGGCGGCCCACCCAGCCCTGTTCACGGCGGCGTCGGAGC
>JBHIET010000108.1:0-7772 GCA_046760785.1 Anaerolineae bacterium
TGAGAGCGTTGTGGTAGAACATTTGTGCAATTTAACATTGTCAAGGTAATCACCAACTTCGATAAGCTGCTCAGAGCATCGCATTGGCGCAGATTAAATGCCACTGATGCTGTTTTTGTGTTATAATATACACTGAGGGGTGTTCATGCACAAAGAGGCCTATCTTGTCAAATCGCTTTCTGGTGACGTTGTGCAGTGTCAGGTCTGCGAGCACTTCTGCGCCATCAAGCCGGGTGAGGCGGGCAAGTGTGGCGTGCGCCGGAACGTTGATGGTACACTCTACCTGGTCGTCTACGGGGAAGCCATCGCCGTCCACGTGGATCCCATTGAAAAGAAGCCTCTATTTCATTTCATGCCTCGTGGCGACGTCCTCTCCATCGGCACATACGGCTGTAACTTCCGCTGTCCCTTCTGCCAGAACTGGCAAATGTCGCAGACGCGCGACTTCGACGATCGACGCGACTATCTGGGACGGCAGGCTACGCCCAAGATGCTCGTAGATATCTGTCTCAAAGACCACATCCCGATGATCGCTTACACCTACAACGAGCCTACCGTCTTCTTCGAGTACACCTACGACACCGCAAAGCTGGCCCACGAGGAGGGAATCAAGAACGTCTACGTCTCTAACGGCTACATGTCGCGGGCTGCGCTCGATATGATCGAGCCCTACCTTGACGGCATCAACGTGGACCTCAAGGCATTCACGGAAGAGTTTTACCGCCAGCAGTGCCAGGCGCGACTGGAGCCGGTCAAGCGCAACATCGCCCACATCGCCCGCGAGACCGACATCTGGATTGAAATCACCACGCTGTTGATCCCTGGTCTCAACGACTCCGGGGATGAGCTACGGGCGATGGCGGAGTGGCTGGCTGGCGTGGACCCGGAGATGGTCTGGCACGTGACCGCCTTCCATCCCGATTACCAGATGCTTGACCTGCCGCCGACCTCTCAGCGTGCGCTGGCCCGTGCCTACGAGATTGGCAAACGGGCCGGGTTGCACTACGTCTACGTGGGCAACGTGATGGATGCAGACCGGGAGAGCACTTACTGCCCTGAGTGCGGACAGAAGCTGATCCAGCGCCACTGGTACAACGTGAGAGAGTTGTGGGGTGAGCGCGGCGCGTGTCCCCGGTGCGGACACGCCATCGCCGGCGTCTGGTTGTAGCCAACAGCTTGGGTCATTGTTTCATTGACTCATTGTTCATTGATTCATTGACAGGGAGGTGTCTGATGTCTGAGTTGCCTGTCCGCCGGCCCACCGTCGCTGGCCAATTCTACCCCGGCGACCGTGTGGGTTGCGTCAGCATGATCGAGCAGTGTTTACCCGCCGAGCCTGGTCCAGACCTCCCCGAGAAAATCGTCGCTGGCTTGGTGCCCCACGCTGGCTGGGCCTTCTCCGGCGCCGTCGCTGCCAGAGTCTTTGCTGCCATCCGTGCCCAGGGTGCGCCCGAAACCTTTGTCCTCCTCAGTGCCATGCACCGTTGGGGCGCATCCCGGCCGGCCGTTTACGCCCGTGGTCGTTGGGCCACTTCCCTGGGCGAGGTCGAGGTGGACGAGGAATTGGCGGCGACCGTCCTCGAAGCTGGCGATGGCCTGCTGATCAACTCCCCAGAGGCCCACTCCGGCGAGCACTCCGCCGAGGTGCAGGTGCCTTTCATCCAATACCTCTTCCCCGAGGCAAAGATCCTCCCCATCCTGATCCCCCCCGACGAAGACGCCACCCGCGCTGGCGAGGTCATCGGACAGGCGGCGAGCGCGGCACAGAGACCTGTCGTCGTCGTCGGCACCACCGACCTGACCCATTATGGCAGGATGTACTACGGCTTCGCGCCAGCCGGCACGGGTGAGCAGGCGCTGGAGTGGGTGCGGGCCAACGATGAGCGCGTCATTAACCTCATCTTGGGCCTACGGGCGGAGGAGATCGTCGCCGAGACCGCCGCCCATCGCAACGCTTGTGGAGGTGGAGCGGTGGCCGGAACGGTCGCCGCCGCCCGGACGCTCGGAGCAGAGAAGGGGTATCTGCTGGAGTACACCACCAGCCACGACGTGATGCCCCAGGGTCCGGCCACCGACTTTGTTGGCTACGCCGCGATTGTTTTCTAGACAGACAGGAGATCGACGATGTCCCTTTCACCCGCAGACCGCCAATATCTGCTGGGGCTGGCCCGCGAGGCTATCGCTGGCCACCTGCGCGGGGAGCCCCCGCCCTCGGTGGATCTGAATGCGATATCGGAGGGTTTACGACATGAGGGGGCCAGTTTCGTCACGCTGACCAAGCACGGGGTGTTGCGGGGCTGCATCGGGTCGCTGGAACCGCTCCGCTCGCTGGTACTGGACGTGCGCGAAAACGCGGTCGCTGCCGCTTTCGACGATCCACGCTTTCCCCCCGTGAGCGCCGAAGAGTTGGGCGACCTGCACGTCGAAATCTCTGTGTTGAGCAGCCCGCAGCCGCTATCTTACGACGGTCCTGACGATCTCATCGCCAAGTTGCGCCCAGGCGTGGACGGCGTGGTCATCGAGCGTGGCTGGAATCGGGCCACCTTCCTTCCCCAGGTGTGGGAAAAGATGCCCGATCCCCGTCAATTTCTGGAGCACCTGTGCCTCAAAGCCTACCTTCCCGCCGACGCCTACCGCCATCCCGGTCTCGAGGTGCACACCTACCAGGTGGAGAAGTTTGAGGAGGAGTAGATTGCAGATTGTAGATCGCAGATTGCGGGGAGAAGCCTGTCATACTCTATCACAAGAAGAGGCCCGCTGTCTGGCTGAGCGCTGTGTTACGCTGCTGAAGGAGCAGTTCGGCGTGCGGCGCGTCGTGGTTTTCGGCTCGCTGGCCGGTGATACGCCCTGGCATAGCCGTTCTGATCTGGATTTGGCCGTCGAGGGGCTGCGCCCGGAGAGCCATCTGCGGGCGCTGGCGGCTTGCTACGAAATATTGCCCCCGGGCCTTGATCTCGACCTAGTGCCGTTGGAATCAGCCCGGCCGGAACTACGCGCTCGTATCCTCGGGGAGGTGAAAATGCCGGAGGAACCGTTGGAAGCCCTGCGCCTGGAAGTGGAAGCGGAGATGCGCAATTTGGAACTGTTGGTACAGCGTGTCGAGAGATCGCTGAAGGATACCTCCGCCGAGCCGAGCGAGGTCGAAGTGCAGGGCATCGCCAAGTATGTGCATGATTTCTACAACGGGGTCGAGCGTATCTTTGAGCGCATTGCCACGCGGGTGGATCACGATCTGCCCCCTGGCCCGAGTTGGCACACTCTGTTGCTGCGACGCATGACGCTACCTTTCGCCACTGTGCGACCGCCCGTCATTGATCGCTCGCTGGAGGTGACGTTGGTCGAGCACTTGCGCTTTCGTCACCTGTTCCGCCACACTTACGGCTACGATCTGGACTGGGAACGGGTGCGCGCGTTGAGTCAGGCGTTGCCCGGTGTGGCAAGCAGGCTGCGGACACAGTTGTCCGCATTTCTGAGCGCGTTGCAAGAGCAGAGCCAGAAGTCGTCAGCCAACGAGAGATAAGCCCCGCTTCCAGCCAGGCCACCGGCGTGCAAGGAGCCGCGTGCCCTTATCGCTACGCTGCGGTTTGATCTCGCCACCCGCTACTGCTCAGCGATGATCTCCAGTCCCTCTGTGGGGATCACCTCAAAGAAGGTGTTGCCAACCTTCAGCGGGATCGGACTTCCCTCCTCGTCCGTCAGTGTCAGCATGTCCTCCCGTTCCCAGTGTTGCCAGAAGGCATCTATCTGCACCCCGTCACGGAAGATGATGGCGCGGTTGGAGTTCCAGAGCGCAAACTCAATCGATGGAGTACCCCAATGTGGGTCCTCGATGATATCGGTGTCCCAGTGCGGCACGTAGAGCACCACCACGTTGGCTGCGCTGAGCTGTTCACCGCTGAGCGCGTCGGTGTGGGCAGCCCCGTCAGACCAGCGCAGGTAACGGCCGCTGGCCTCGTCGTAGCGCCATTCGGCGTCGAGGCTGCGGTAGGGGACCAGGATGTAGGTCGCGGGTTCCCCCTCGACCGTTGGCTCTTCAGAGAAGACCATCCTCTCCAGTTCCTGCCGCCCGCTCACGCCGCGCTCAGCCGCCCATTGCCGCAATAAGGCTGGGCTGGTGTACATCGTGTGCTCCAGTGGTACGTCGCGGCTGAAGTCGCGGTAGAAGACCGGCGCGCCGACGCCCACGCTGGGCGAGGCGACCCGGTCTGGGTAGAGGTCCGAATCTCTGATCAGCTCTAGGACGCCGTCGCTGAAGCCGGAGCAGCCCAGCACCGCCTTGTAGATCGCAGGGATGTGTAGATCAATGAGACGGCCGCTGCGCACTGGCCCTACGCGCTCCGGGTCCTTCCCCAGGTAGATGGCTGTCCAGCGACTGGCGAACCAGCCCTCATTGTAGTGTTCGAAGATCAGATCAGCGCTGTTGATGCCGGCCTGGGGGCGCACGTATTGGCCTGGCCAGTTGGAGATCTTGATCGCCACCGGCACCCGGTCCAGCGTGCTCGCGTCGGATACCACCTCGCCGGTGAGGGGGTTGACGTTTTCGGGCAGCGGCGTGGGGGTGGGGGTGAACGCAGGGGTGGGGGTGGGTGTGGGCGCAGGAGTGTCGGTCGGGAACGGGGTGGCCGGCGGCGCGGGCGTGCGGGTCGGCGCGGGGGTCACTTTCGCCGATTCGCTGCTACAGCCGCCCAGCGCACTCGAGACGAGCGCCGCCGCTGCCAATCCTGCTGTGATCCACGTCAACGCGCGCAGATGCTTCTTGCACTGTGTGTGATTCATCCTGGTTAACCTCCGCCCTGGGATTTCTGCAACGCGGCGTATTATAGCACAAGCAAGACGGCGGGCAACCGGTTGGGGAGAACGTCGTTTTAAAGGGGTGGATGGGGGTGGTGCAAGATAACAGCCCTCTGGTCTCGAACCAGGCCAGAGGGCTTGTGCGTCTGTGTAGGTGGTTGTCGCTAGGGGGCGAGGGATAGTCGTGACGTGATCAATTTCACGATTCATCCGTTTGATTTTTGGGAACCCTCCCGCAGGTTGCGAACCTGCGAGAGGCCCGTGAACTACCGCCTGCGGGCAGGGTGTCGAGACCTCGGAGGTCTGCGAGTGTCGAGACGGTGCTGCTGATGTTGTTGTATGTGCCGCCGCTGATCTCGTGGTTCTCCAACACCGCACCGTAGGTGACACTCGCGCCATAAGAATCCACCTGGGCATAGACCGGCGTGCCTACGAGCACAGAGCGTGGGAAGTGGCTCCAATCTGCCCGGTAGTAATCGCCGTTCATGGTCAAGGTGAGCACCCCGCCTGGCCCGAGGTTGGGGAAGGCGCTGGCAGCCACCTTCCAGGCTAGACCATAGTTGGCCAGGTCTTGCCAGGTCTGGTTGACACGAGTCGGCGCAGGGTTGGGGGCGATGTAGACGTCCACCCAGAACTCGGCGGTGATGGTGATGTTGCCCTGGTTCTCGATGACGACTTGGGCGTCGTCGCTGGTGACGGTGAGGCTCTGTACCACCAGATCGGGCGCGAGGACATATTTCTTCAAGATTAGCGGTGCGTAGATGACATAGTCCCTCACCGTTACCGTCACTGTGGCTGTGCTGGACTGGTCGGCGAGGTCGCGCACAGTGTAGGTAAAGACGTCGGTGCCCTCGAAATCGAGCGTGGGCGTGTAGACGATGGCCGTGCCGCTGATGCTGGCCATGCCGGTGATGGGCGTGCCGACAGTGCTGATGGATAAGACGTCGTCGGTGTCTGGGTCGCTGTCGTTGTCCAGCACGCTGATCACCGCTATAGTGTTCTCGCCCGTCCGGAAGGTGTCGTCGTTGGCCGTCGGCGCGTCGTTGTCGGCGCTGACGGTGACAGTGACGGTGGCCGTGTCGGTCAGGCTGCCGTCGCTGACGGTGTAGGTGAAGACGGCATCATAGCTGGCGATGGTGTTGGTGGGAGTGAAGACGACCTGCTCGGTGCCGCTGACGGTGGCTGTGCCGGTCACGGGCGTGCCGAGATCACCGATGGACAGCGGATCGCTATTCGGATCGCTATCGTTGGCCAGCACGCTGATCGTCACCGGGGTGTCCTCGTCGGTGCTGGCGGTGTCATCTACGGCCACCGGCGCAGCGTTCTGGAAGAGCACGCTGTCTATCCCCGGCCGGGCCGTGAGCGGGTCAGCGCTGGTCGTGGCAGTAACCAGGGCGGTGCCGGCAGTGGTGGAAGTCAAAACCACACTCGCCTGATGGTTGGCATCCGTGGTGTCTGTGATGGCGCTCAACGCGCCCAGACTGGCGGTGAAGGAGATCACCTCGCCGGTTTGCTGGTTGAGCGTGCCGGTCAGGGTAGCGGTCAGTGTGACCGGGGACAGGCCATCGGCCACCTGGCTGGAGGGCGTGGCGTTCAGCGTCAGCGTGTAGTAGTTCACCCGCGCCAGGGATGGGTTGTCGAATTGATGATGAAGCATGGCTTCGATGTTAGCCAGGCCGGTGACACCCCAATCGTTGTAGAAGGCGTTGATGGGCAGACGGCTGCTGGTCGCGGTCACGGTGATGTTCACCCCTCCACTCGGTCCATTGTTGCGGAAGGTGTTGGCCCCGCCCGCCGTGCCACCCAGCGTGATGGCAAAGGCGTCGCTTGTGGCGGCGTAGACCAAACCGGCTGTCAGGCTGCCGCTGATGATGGTGTTATGGGCCAGCAGGCTGCCTGCGGAGGAACCATCTACGTAGATGCCGGTGCCATTGTTCTCAATTGTGCCGCTGAGCACCGTCGTCGTTCCCCCCCTGACGTACACCCCGCTGCCGCTGCCGCTGGCATAGTTGCTGATGACGTCTGTCGCGTCGAGGAGCAGCGTGCCCTGGTTATAGACGCCGCCACCGTTGCCGGTTGCTTTGCCGTCCCGGATGGTCACGCCGGTGATGGTGAGGACTCCGCTTGTGCTGATCACGCGAGAAGTGTTGTTGCCGCTGATCGCAAGGTCACTCGCACCGGGGCCGCTGATGGTGAGCGTTTTGGTGATTTCGAGCTGGCCGCCGGTCAGGGTGATGGTGGCAGGGTAGGCGAGGCCGAATTCGATCACGTCGCCATCATCGGCGTCAAGGATGGCCTGCCGCAGAGAGCCGGCCCCGCTGTCATTGGTATTGGTGACAGTGTGGCTAGCCGCGCGTGCCACCGGCAGTGGCAGTGTGCCCGGCAGCGCCGCCAGTAATACCAGCATCGCCACCGGCAGGGCCAGTGCAATTAGCAAACGCTTGATTTTCATCGGTCGTCTCCTTCCCTTTTCGTAAAGACCATCTCCTAGCCTGGACAAGCCAGAGCCAAAAGGATTCTTTGAACCGCCAAGAGCGCAAAGAACACAAAGGCTTTTCAGGATTTATCTTTGCGCTCTTGGCATCCTTTGCGGTGATTTTTTGTTCATTGTGCGTTACTGCTCAGGCTGCGCCGGTCGAGCGGCGTCCTGAGCCTGTCGAAGGGTAGGCGCTTTAGGTCGAGTAGCGAAGCGTACCGAGACCAAGCGCCGTATCCGCCGGGTTGAGCTTGTCGCTTGTCCTGAGCCTGTCGAAGGGAAACCAGACCAAGCAGCCTATGCTGAGCCGCTCGCTTGGTTTCGATATGCTGCTCCCTCTGGTCGCAGCTACTCAACCAGCGCTCGCTCGCCCAATACTGCATCCAGCCTGAGCAGTAACCATTGTGCAAGGATTTTACTGTTGAGGTACTAATCGGCTTTATGTCCTTAGAGAGCCTTTCGCAATTCAAACTGCCAGACTTCGGAAGTCTCGAAGGTGCTCCGC
>JBHIET010000109.1:0-7748 GCA_046760785.1 Anaerolineae bacterium
TGTGCTGTCAGTTGAAATCGAATCAAACTCTACCACGATTCGCTGTCATGTCGCCGTATATCGTGATGGGCATTGCAAACCTCCTTATTTGTGCTCCAACTTGGCTGATCCGTCTCACCTCGGTTGCCCGTCTTGAACCCAAAGAGCCGAAGAACCGAGGGCGCGTCCTAACAACTCAACACACCGATTGACTATAATAGGCCTAACCTCCTTTCTTTCTGGTCTGTGGGCTGGGGATGAGGCGATGACGCAGGCTACTTTGCCACGTCCCCCATCCGGGCGAAGCGCGCCGAACCCTTTGAAAGGACGTGCTGGATGAATCGCTCCAGGAGCGTCATCCGGTGACCGCGCCCGATCACCTGGGGGTGCATAGTGAGCGTGAAGACGCCGTCCTCCTCGTGCTCGACCATGTAGTCGAACTCGCCCGCCCAGATTTCGAAGACCTTGGATGGTGCGGAGAGACCCACCCGCAACGGGTCGAAATTGAAGGTGAAGTGCGGCCAGTCATCCAGGCAGAAGTTCACCGGGAACTCCCACAGCGCTACCTCCTGCCCCATCTGCAGCGGCTCCTCCACCCCCACCCGATCCCCCAACCGGGGGTGATAAGGGTGAAAGTCGCCGACGAAGAGGCTGGAGTCGTAGAGGAAGCCGTGCTCCACCAGCAGAGATAGGGTGACCTCGCTGTAGTCCCAGGACGGAGAGCGGTAGCCCAGGGGCGGGCTCCCCATGAAGCGCTCCAGGACCTCCAGGCCCCGCTCCAGGCTGCGTCGCTCTTCGTCCGGGCTCTGCGTGCTGGGGTCCTGGTGACCGTACCCGTGGTGGGCCACCTCGTGACCGGCGGCCAGGATCACTTCGACGGTGCGGGGGAAGGATTCGGCGGTGTGGCCGGGGGTAAAGAAGGTGGCGGGGATATCATAAGCTGCTAGCAGCTCCAGGATGCGGGGCACTCCCACCCGTGCGCCGTACTCCCCCCGCGAGAGCATCGCCGGGGTGACAACGGGATAGCCACCCAGCCAGACGCTGAACGCGTCGAAGTCAAAGGTCAGACAGACTGTATAGGGCTTGTTCTCACTCATAAGTATCCTCCTGTGGTCAAGGATTGAGGAAAAGGTAACTCATCTAACAATCACCGACGCATCCCGATCAAACGGGTTCGTCCTCATAGCCAGAGAGAACAGATAGGGGTAGTTATCCTTCAAATGCTTCATACGAGCAACCGGGCGGGAGGCGGTGAGAGATACTTGGCCAGCGCTCGCATGGTCACGGCGAACTCGGTGGGATTGCGGTCCATCCGCTCCCACTCTTGCTCGGCTTGTTGGTCGTAGTGGCGTGCGATCACACCCGACGGTGAACCCATCAGCTCTTGCCCCTCCCACTCTTGAGCCCGGTGCGCAATTTGTTGCTCACCTCGCGCACGACGTGGGCGGCCAGCACGCCTCGGTTCTCCTCCAGGTAGGCCGCTACCCGGTCGGCGTGCATCTTGCTCATCTCCCGCAGCGCCCAGGAGACGGCCTTGGTGATCATCGGGTCCTTCTCCTCCTTGACCCGGTCAATCAGCTCCAGGGTGAGGTCGGGGATGGTGAAGTCCGTGTGGCCCCGGTTGATCGGGACGGTGGCCACTAGTGCCAGCCGGCGGCTCCACATCCCCTCGTCGGCGATGAGCATCTGCAGATAGCGCAGACGGCTTTCTGGATCCGCCAGCAGCCAGGGACTCAGCACCCACACGGCCAGCCCGTCGGTCACCTCCCAGTTGTCCAAGTCCTGCCGCCAGCGCTCGAAGTGCGCCCAGGTCAGGTCTGGAATCCGACGCTTGTAGCGGCCAAGCAGATAGATGGCGAGCAACCGCTCCTCACGCGATTCCCCATCCCATAGCACTCCCACCAGGGTCATCAACTCCTCGTGGGCGATTTTCTTGTGGGCGCGTTGCCAATCGCGGGCGATCTGCCGCAGTTGCGGCACCCGCACGCCGTACACCTTTAGTTGGGTGCGCATCACCATCGTCGCCCCTTTCTGGTACTTGGGCTCGGCGTGCTGGCGGATCTGATTCAGCAGTCCTTCTACTTCCGCCTCCACATTCATCGTTGTGCCTCCGGCGCCGCTTGATGGATCAGGCCATCGGAGCCGACCGCTGCCTGCCCTCCTGATGCGTTCAAATTGTGCTGGAGTATAGCACACCAGGTGGGATTTCACAACCAGTGATCGCTGTTAACGCTGAGTTCACTCCACTTTTCTCACTGCGTCCCTCAAGTCCTCGGCGTGTTCATGGTCATGGGCCAGGTAGACACAGACCCACCGGTAAGCTGGGCCCTCTTGACTCCAGGGGAAGGGAAATGACCGGGCCAAATCGGCCTGGCTCATGCCGTTCAGGACCTCCAGCAGCGTCTCACGCGCCGCGTGGAGTTCGACCCAGACCTCCTCCCACGACTGATCGCGGCGAGCATCGACGTGAACCTGGTTCCAGACATCAATATCCTCGATGTGCTCGACCTGGGGCGGCCGGCCGGTGGCCATCTGGCGCAACCCTTCCTCGCCCAGCCATTCCCAATCGGTGATATGCCCCAATACGTCTTTAAGTGTCCATTCCCCGCAGACGGGACGCGACGCTCGCTCCTCCGGCGGAATCAGGGCGGCAACGGCCAGCAGCTCCTCGCGCGCGGCAGCCAGTCCGGCCAGCAGGATCGGTTTGGGGCCGGTTTTCTCCTCCGACCCCGCAGCCTCTCGCCAGGCGGCGATCTGGGCAGCGTGTTCGGCGTCGTGCCGCCACTGGACCTCGAGACACCCGGGGAAAGACCAGTCCTCGCTCTCGAAGGAACGGAGCCGGGCGAACTCTTCCTCGGGCAAGGTCCGCAGCCAAGCCACCCAATCTGCCCGCGCAGCCCGCAGTTCTGCCAATACCTCGGTCAAGGTTCGGTCGTGCCATTCAGCCACAACGGCTGCATTGAAAGTATCCACATCCTGGGCCGCGGCAAGATCAGGGACTTCTCCGGCCAACATGCGCTTCATCTCCCGCTTCTCCCAGCGATCCCAGGCGGCGACGTGGGCCAGCAGGTCCTTGGCCGTCCAATCGCCCTCCTCAAAGACCGGCAACTCGGTGAGTCGTTTCTCGTCCAGGCCGATGAGTTGCCACAGCAACCCGGCTCGTTCGGCGGCCAGGCGAGCCAGCAGGTGACAGCGGTAGACTGCCAGGATCTCCCGGGCCTGAGCTGTGTGCTCCCGTTCGTGCTCCAGGAAACGGCGCAGCACCTTGCGTGCTGTCCACGATTCCTCAGGATGGTTAGTCCAGCGGGTGGGATGGAAGACACCGGATCGCTCTTCTTCGGTGAGTTGCCGCAGCCGGGCCAGAGCGGTGCGCCGCTCCATCTCCAGGAACTCGAAGATGGGCAGCTCCTCGTCGTGCTCCCACTCCGATGGCAGGGTTTCAGGCTCCACGATGCGCGAGACGTACCACTCCTCGGCGTTGCCAACGTGGCGCAGCAGGCGGCGGATGCTAAAGGACCGCGGGCCAGGCTGCCAGTCCAGCACGTCGTCCGGCAGCCCGCGGACCAGGGCCAGCAGGTCGGCACGGGCGTGAGTCATCATACGGAAAGCCCACTCCATCTCCTCTGGGGTGACGGGCTCCCGATCAGGAGGGAAAAGCGCGGCGGCGTCTCCCGGATCGAAGGGGCCGAGGCCAGTGCTCTCGCCAGCGATCTCAATCCCGATAGATTCGTCTTCGGGCGGGGCAGGCTCACCGTGGCGGCGCAGCCAGGCGTGAGTTTCGCGGGTGGCTTCTGGCACTCGGCTCAGGGCCTCGTCGCGGGTCGGCGCACGGACGATGCAGCCGGGCAGAGCCTGCCCTGAGCTGTGTGGTGAGGCTGTCGAATCACCGGTCGAGGGGTTGAGCACGTGGGCCATGCACCGGCCGTCGTCAGCGATTTCCAGGTAGACACGGTAATGAATCATGGAGCCGTCCCCCTCAACCCATCCCACAGCCGGGTTAGCAGGTCGGCCAACTCAGCTCTCTCGGCGTCGCCCAGGCAGTCCCAGGGGGCGAAGAAGTAGCGATCGGTGTCGGCCTCGACCTGGTCGCGGAATTGCTGACCGGTCTCGGTCAGCCGTGGGGCACTGTCCGGGCCTTCGATGAACTTGCGCTCCTGCAGTTGACCCAGTGCTTCGACGTAGACGTGGGACGGGTGGCCGCGATGAGCCAGTTGTTCGCATACCGCTTCAAGCGAGCCGGCCTCGCCGCGCCAGAGCAGGGTCAGCGTTTCCAGCGCTGTACCGCTCAACCCCGAGGGCTGCCATGCAGCCAGGTGGGCATCGTCGCGGTACGCGCCCAGGCAGGAGAAGGCCTGCTCGATGTAGGGCAGCGGCGGGCTGGGCGACGGCATCAGTTTGTGGCTGAGGCGGATGGACCAGGTGTCTGGTGGGGAGGGTGTATTCAGGCTGGCCTGCACCAGCCGGTCGAGCAGGCGAACAAGCCGTTCCGAGTCGGCCGGGGACAGTGGATCGGCCTCGGCCATAGCTGCACGCACTTCCTCGATGAAGCGCTGCGCCTCGGTGCGGCCGGTTTCGGTCAGGCGGTACTCACCCGGCGCTACCTCCTCCAGGTAGCCCTTCTCGGCAGCGGCGGCCAAGCGAGCCAGGTAGGCGTCGGCAGCCGTGTAGGGGCCGCGCACGTGGAGCCGGGCCGGGGTTGTTGTCTCGGGTTCGAAGGTGAGGGCCGCCAGCACCAGACCCCAGGTTGGGACGTCCAGACCGCTCTCGGCGCTCAGACGTTCGAGGGTTGGCCTGAAGTGCGGACCGAGCGCAGCCCAGGCCTCGCGGGTCAGATTCCATAGCGTTTGGTCGTTCGTTGTCATGGTTCTCTCCTCTCATATGTTCCCTTGAGCATTTGCTTCATAATCCATAGGTTTCTCTAACGCGGTCAGTATCCCGCCTGCACGTCAACTCTGTTCGGCATCGGCTCCCCTCTCGCCGCCGCGTTGAGCAACGTCGCCAGACAGGCCATACACTGCCCCTCCGTCTCGCTGGAATACCCAGCCCGGTGTGGACTCATCACAACGTTTTCCAGTTCGTGAAAAGGGTAAACCGAGGGGGGCGTGTGGGACCGACTGGACCCGTCGGCAGGATAATTATACCACACGTCCAGCCCGGCAGCGCACAGGGTGCCATCGCGCAGGGCATGATACAGAGCGGCCTCGTTCACAATAGGCCCGCGCCCGACGTTGACCAGCACCGCACCGGGAGGTAGCAAGGCCAACTCTTCCTCACCGATGAGCCCATCCGTTTCTGGCGTGCGTGGCAGGCAGACGATGAGCACGTTCGCGCGAGGCAGCAGGCGCTGGAGCGCATCCGGCGGGTGGATCTCGTCAGGGGTACTGTGCGGCCCAGAAGCGTGACGCCGGATAGCCATCACCTGCATGCCCAGTCCACGGCAAGTACGGGCCACTCGCCGTCCAATCGCACCATAGCCCAGGATCAGCGCGGTCTTCCCCTCCAGGGGGATGGCCGGTTTGGGTTCGTAGCGCGGGGTCCAATCATGGGCGCGGAAGATTCGGTCCACGGGAACGATGAATTTCGCCGCAGCCAGCATCAGGGTGATGGCCATTTCGGCACTGGGAGCGGCGTTGTAGTGCAGGTTGTGAACGGCGATGTGGGGAAAGTCGAGCATCAGTTCGCGCGTCGCCTTGGGCAGGCCGGTCCACGGGACGACAAGGGTGTGCAGATTGGAGCTGGCAATGATATGCTCGCGCCGGGGACGGCCAGCGACGAGGATGTGATAGTCAGCAGGCGTGGGAAGGTCAGGGCCGAGGGTAAGGTGGATGTCCGGGTGCAGGCTGGCACGCAAGCGAGCCAGGGAATCAGGGTCAGGTGGGCGGAGTAGGTGGACGGACAACTCCATCATCTCTTACCTCTGCAAGACCCGGCCCCGCCGCCTACGGCTTACGAGCCGCCCATCCCGGGCCACGATCCGCCCCGAGATCAACGCCACCTCGATACCTGTCGGCGGGACGTCGGGCGGTGTTGGCGTCCACCGTATAGCCGAGCCCCACGGTCCACCGCAGGAGAGCGATCTCCTGCTTGAGCCGCCGCAGAGCGCGAGGGTGGTTGACCTTCTCCACTCGAAGCTCATTGTTGCATCTCCTCCAACTCCGTCATCCCCCGCACCAGCAGGATCGCCGCGCCCAGTGCACAGACGGCTCCTGTGCCAGCGTGCAGCGCGATGTTCTGCCACCGCCAGAGCCATCCACCCACGAGAGCGCCCAGAATCCGGGCGAGGCTAAAGGCGGTGACATTGAGGGAAAGCAACGAGGCGCGCGCCTCCGGGGCCAGCTCCGTCGCCAGCGGCAGGAGCGAGACCACGCCAAACTCGAAAGTCAGCATAATGAGCACGACGCCAACCAATGCGGCGGCGAGTCCGAGCCTGGAAAGCCACGGCAGCGCAACCAGGCTGGCAGTCAACCCGAACAAGCCCACCAGCACGCTGCGCCGTTTGCCCAGCCGGTCGGTGATCACGGTCGTGCCGAATTCAGCAGTGGCTTCGGCCAGCCCGACGACGGTGGATGCCAGTCCTAGCACGGTGAGGCTCAGCCCAAACGTCGCTTCGAGCCAGGCGCCGTACGCGATGAACGGGATTTCGATCGCCAGCGAGATAAGCAGGCTCGTCAGCAAGAGGACGACGACGGAGCGGCGATGCAGCAGGTTGCGCCAGGTGGCGAGGGTCGAAGCAACAAGTGACTCGCCACGCTCGTGCACGGTCACCTGGGGAGCGGACGGCAAACCTACGCGCGTGAGCCATGCGCCGAGCAGCCCCAGCACGACCAAGGCGGCCCACGGGGCTCGCCAATCGAAGCGCTCGATCAGGAAGCCCGACGCTGGGACGCCGAGCAGCCACGCAACCGACCACGAAAGCTCGATAATGCCGGCGGCCCGCCCGCGTTCGCGGTAGGGTACAACGTCGCCCACATAGGCATACGTCGCCAGGTCGTGAAGGGCTTTGGCGACGCCGAAAAGCATAAAGGCGATGGCAGCGGCAGCGAGCGTGCCCATGCCAGCCATCAACAGACCGGCTAGCGCGAAGAGCAACAGAGCAACTACCATCACGCGACGGCGGTCCTGGCGGTCTGCCAGCGGACCAAGGAAGGGTGCTCCCATCCCGGCGACCATCCGCAGTGTGACGAGCCCACTGGCCGCGGTCAGCGAAATGCCCAGGCCACGCGCGATGCTTGGCAGGAACGGATAGATAATACGAAATACCACGTTCAGCACTGTGCGCCCCATGAAGATGATCGACAGCCAGGTCACGGGGGCACGTGTGTCTCGGTAATGTGTCTCAGTCATCTGCACTGCTGAACCCCCTGGCATCCCGCACTCTCTTTTCGTCCATCCCCCGACCGTCGCCCACTCCGCGAACTCTGGCTTTTCCAAGCACGTTCACGTCAATCTGCCGGTATCTTCTCAATAAAGAGGGGCAAAAGTACATTTAGCGCCGGTTGAGTGGGCTTGGAGCGCAGCGGCTTGGGTTGAGCTTGTCGAAACCAGCCTGCGTTCGATCTCATCACTGGCCTCGGCGTGGGTGGCGGGTACAGACATAGCCTGCTCCTTGCGCTGTGGGGCTGTTTACATTATACGCTTTACCGCAAAACTAGCCCTGTGGCTGGCTGTCATTCTGAGCGTAGCGAAGAATCTCGCCAGTGTAGCGAAGAACCTCCTTAGCCTGTTTTTCGCACCCCTGGAAATCGTAACAGTGATTGTACAGATCATAG
>JBHIET010000110.1:0-7651 GCA_046760785.1 Anaerolineae bacterium
TACGCTGCTCAGGCTGAGTAGTGACGTCTTTTGGACAGATTATGAAAGGGTCTCAAGTTGCAACAAAAAAGCGCGGGGCCTTGAGTCAGACCCCGCGCTCCTCGCCAACTGAGGAAATCATGTGTTTCCACGCACCTCCTCCCCTGGCGAGGATTCGGGCTCGTACCTCAGGACCGACCACAGCGCCGTCGAAAACTCGACAGGGCTTGCGGCATTTTTCTGGTAAAGTGCCGTCAACTTTGAGAGCACCTGCTTTGCAATGCAGGCTCTGGTGACCTCGGCCGTGGTACACTCCTGCGCTTCGGCCTGCTGTGTGTGATTCCTCGGGTATCCCAGGTATGTGTTCATCGCAATCAAAATTATACCATATCCTGTATCTGTGGCAAGGGCACATTCCCTCATGCTCTTCCTCTGGCTTGGACTGCGACTGTATGTGTGCTATACTTACGATATGAGTTACTTGCTCAGGCTACAGCCGCACCCGCCTGAAAGAGCTTGTCCTGAGCGCCTCGACTGAGCTCGGCGAAGTCTGTCGAAGGGCCACTGCTGGGTCGGGCCAGCTACCTGGCACCGCCTGGCTTCGATTGTGCTCAGCCCAAGGTTTATGGCGGCGCGGTCAAAAAAGGAGACGCCCTATGCCAGTTTTCCGTGACACCGAGCACCTATATCAGGTCCTGGGCGCATTGTTCGAACGGGTCTCTGCCGAGCCGGCGATTGCCGACCGGCTGCTGGAAGGCAAGCTGGTCGTCCGCTTCCGCTTCACCGACCCGGAGGGCGCGGTGACGATTGACCTGCGACAGGCTCCCATCACGTACACTTTTGGCGAATCGGACCTGGAACCCGATGTGGAGATGATCCAGTCGGGCGACACTACGCACCAATTCTGGCTGGGGCGACTCAACGTGGCACGGGCCATCGCCACGCGCAAGGTTATCTCACGCGGCTCGGTGCCCAAGGCTCTGGCACTGCTGCCGGCGGTCAAACCCGCCTTCGAGATCTATCCCCAGGTGCTCCACGAGTTGGGTTACGAGGAGATGATTCCAGAGGAAAGGAGGAAGGGAAGAGATAAGGGAAAAGAGGGACGCTTAATCCGATTACTCGGTCGTCTACGGGCGCCGGGAGGCGTTGCGCCGGTGGACATAAACTACGGGACATTGAACCGCCACTTTATCCCACTGGTCGAAGACATACCCGACGACTTGTGGCGCGTCGAGCTGCGACCACACCGAGACCGTTCACCTCTACCGGCCTGCGCCACGCCAGCCAGCAACCCGCGAGATCACGTATTCCAACCTGGCCTGATCATTATCGCCCCTGGAACGCCCTACGACGCCAAGGGGTTGCTCAAGGCGGCGATCCGCTCCAACAACCCGGTGCTATTCTTCGAGAACAAGCTGCTCTACACCGCCATCGGCCCCGTGCCGGAGGAAGAGTACATTGTGCCCATCGGTGTCGCCGAGGTCAAGAGAGCCGGCGATGACGTGACGCTGGTCGCGATCGGGGCCATGGTCGGTCTGGCGCTGGAGGCTGCCGAGACGTTGGGCGGTGAGGGGATCAGCGTCGAAGTCGTGGATCCGCGCACGCTCGTTCCCTGCGACTGGGCGACGGTTGTACGCCCCGTGGTCAGGACCGGGCGGCTGGTGGTGACCGAACCGGGCCCGCTGACCCACGGCTTTGGCGCGGAGGTCGTGGCCCGCGTGGCCGGAGTCGGGCTGGGTGCACTCAAGGCTCCGCCTCGCCGGGTGGCCGGCGCCGACGTGCCTATACCATACAACCGCGCGCTGGAAAACGCGGCCCTGCCGGACGTGGAGGACGTATTAAAGGCGCTGCGCGCCGTTCTCGCGTCGCCAACTAACTGACAATCCTGAAAAGCAAGAATGCAACTGACCTGGTACGGCACGGCTGGTTTCCGCCTTGAGACGGCTGGACGCGTCTTCCTGATTGACCCGTACCTGAGCCGCAACGAGGCGGCCCGCCCGGCTCTGGCAATCGGCCCGGCGGACGTGACCGAAGGGAGCGAGATCTATCTTTCACACGGGCACTTCGACCACATGGCCGACGTGCCGCAAATCGTCTGCCAGACCGGCGCGACCGTGTATTGCTCGCAGGAAGCAGCAGGGGCGCTGCACAGGCAGGGCGTAGATGAGGCGCACATTGCAGTAGCGCGAGACGGCGGCTCCTTCGACTTCGGCGCCTACCGGGCGCAGTGCTTCAACAGCACACACGTTAAGTTCGACCCGCCCCTGCTCGCGGCGACGCTGTACCACTCGCTGCCGCAACTACCCTCGCTCTTGCCGTTATCACGTGACTGGCCGAAGGGCCAGGTGCTCACCTGGCGCTTTACACTGGCGGCGGAGGGCGACCGAATCGCGCAGCACTTCGGCAGCGCTGGCTGCACAGAGGATGAACTGGCCCGGCTGGCCAAAATGGACGCGCCGGACGTGTTGATGGTCCCTCTACAAGGCCACACCCACATTTGCCGGATCGCGGGCCGCATTGTGGGGCGGCTCCGTCCGCGTGTCGTGATTCCGCACCACCACGACGATTTCTACCCGCCGATTTCGCGGATGGTGGACATAGCGCCATTCGTGGAGGCGATGAGGGTCATCGCGCCCCCCGTCGAAGTCATAGAGTTGCCGATGTGCGAGGTCATAGAAGCCTAGCTTACTCCTTGGTGTGGAGCGTATCGAAACCAAACGAGAGGGATACAGGCAAGGCAGAAATGAGTGAGATGGCATCAAACGACAAGCTGCGTCTTGGCCAGCCCGGCCTGCCCTACGCCCGGTTCGTCGGGGGGACGCTGGTGCTGGAAGGAGTGGCTCGCGCTATCACGCCGCCAGCCCCTTTCCAGTGGATCAACGCCAAGTGGCGCTGCCCGGCCGTCTACTATCGCACCGTGCGACCCTGGCTCAGGCAGCAAGGTATCCGTAACCGCATTCCCCGCTGGCGCAAGCTGTCACTCAGCCTCCACGACAATCGGGAACCGCACCTTTATCAGATCGAGGCCCTCCGGGCCTGGCTGGACGCCGGCCGCTGGGGCAGCGTCGTCCTGCCCACCGGCGCGGGGAAGACCTTCCTGGCCTTGCGGGCTATCGCCCACAGCGCGGTCAGCACGCTGATCGTCGTGCCGACGCTTGACCTGTTGCACCAATGGTACGCCCGCCTGGAGAATGCGTTCGACCTGCCCGTCGGCGTCTGGTATGGGCAGGAGAAGCGGCTGGAGCCGATCACGGTGACCACGTACCCCAGCGGTTGGGCCCACGCCGAGAGCCTGGGCGACCAGTTCAAGCTGCTCATCTTTGACGAAATCCACCACCTGCCTGCACCCTCCTGGCACGAGATCGCGCTGATGTGCGCCGCTCCTTATCGCCTGGGCCTGACCGCCACCTATCCCGAGGCCGAGAAACCGGGTTTTCTTTCTGCTGAAGACCCCGTGACTCTGCTGGACGAGCTGGTCGGCCCGGTGGTCTATCGCAAGCAGATTGACGACCTGACCGGCGAGCAATTGGCCGAGTACCGCACCCAGCGCATCCGGGTGGACTTGACGCCCGAGGAGCGGGCTGCCTACGACGCTGCCTACGCCACCTACACCGGCTACGTACGCGAAGCCCGCCTGCGTGAGCGACACGGTCCCGGCTGGTGGGGTGAGTTCACGCGGCGCAGCGCGTATGAGGCTCCGGCACGCCGGGCCAAGGTGGCCGAGTTGAAGCTGAAGGAAATCGTCCAGCAGGCGAGTGGCAAACTGGAGATCCTCGACCGGTTGCTGCGGGAACACCCTGACCAGCAGATGCTCATCTTTACCGCACACAACCGCTTCGCCTACGAGATCGCCCGGCGACATCTGATCCCTGTCATCACCTATCAGACCAAGGCTGCCGAGCGAAAAGCCGTTCTTGAAGGCTTCCGAGCGGGCGTGTATCGGGCTATCGTCACCTCCAAGGTGCTCAACGAGGGGGTAGATGTGCCCGAGGCAAAAATCGCCGTGGTGCTGGGGGGCAGCGCCAGCGCCCGCGAGTACGTCCAGCGGCTGGGACGGGTGCTGCGCAAGCGGGGCAACGCGCAGGCCCTGCTCTACGAGGTGATCGTGCGCAAGACGGTGGACGAGCACATTGCCCAGCGGCGAAAACCCCAAAAGACAAATGGTAAATGACAAATGCTCAAATCTGAACTCGTCAGAGCGCGGCTGGTGGTGCGCGATGGGCAGGTCTGGACCCGGTCTCTGCCGGCCGACTATCGCTACCTGATCATCGCTGGTGAACTGATTGGCCTGTTTCAGCGGCACGTCGGGCGTAGCCGGGGCGTGCTGGCCGAGGCCCTGCGCAATTATGAAGGGGACAGTCTGGATTACCCGGTGATCCGGGGCCTGGCAGCGGTGATCGAGACCCGCTGCACGTTTGCTTCGGCTTTGCTCGGCACAGGTGGCAGTGACCCGCCGGTCAACCCTGCCGACCTGCGCACAGCCCTTTTCCGCCGGGGGCCAGTGACGCGCAAGCAGGACCTGTTCAGCCAGGCCACCCGCAAGCAGGTTCTGGCCGAGGCGGCAGCTCAATTCGACCTGACCGCCGAGCAGGTTGAAGCCGCTCTCTTCGCCGACCTGGCCGAGGAGCAGATTCTCCTTGACCCCGGCGAGCCTCTGGCTCCCGGTGACCTCATCGCCCGCTACAACCTGGAGTTGGCTCGCGGCCTGCTTTACTGGGCGCGCGAAGTGCGGCTGCGGGTTCACGATGGCTACAAGCATCTCTTCAAGTACATCAAACTCTTCAAGCTGATGTATACTATTCGCCCGCTTGCTGGTGGCGACGGCTACCACATTACCCTGCACGGCCCCATCTCGCCTTTTGTGAAGTCAACCATTCGCTACGGGGTGCAGTTTGCCAAGTTCTTGCCCGCGTTGCTGCTGTGCCAGCACTGGCAGATGGAGGCGGACGTGCAGCCACCCGGCGTGCGCAGCCGTGATCCCCTCCGATACACCCTGGATGACCGGACTGACCTGCGTACCCATTTCAAGGCTTCCGGCCCCTTCGACAGCCAACTGGAGGCCGACTTTGCGGCCGAGTTTGAGGCCAAGTACGGCGGTGCCAGGCGGCAGTGGGGACTGGCCCGCGAGGACGAGTTGATCCTGGTGGGGGATACAGTGATGATCCCCGACTTTTCCTTCACCCACCGCAAAGATGGGCGGCGGGCGCTGCTGGAGATCGTCGGGTTTTGGCACCCGGACTACCTGCGCCGCAAACTGGCCAAGGTTCGCCAGGCGGGGCGACGGGATCTGATCCTGTTGGTGTACAAGAACGCCAACGTGGCTGAAGGGCAGTTCGAGGCCGCATCGGCGGGTGAAGTGCTGACTTTCGTGCGCAAGCCGATTCTCAAGGACGTGCTGGCGGCTGTCGAGCGTTGTGCAGTGCGCCCGGATATGGAAACGGAACCAGGCGGCGAAGGAGCGTAATCGGAGGTAGAAATCCAACAGGGCTGCCCAGCTTCACAGCCAGCGAGCGGCCCTGTTTTGCACGTTGCACCGTTACAATCGAGGCACAACAGACCAATGGCGACGGGCAGATTCGAACTGCCAACCAAGGGCTTATGAGTCCCCTGCTCTGCCATTGAGCTACGTCGCCCTATAATTCAGCGTGCAGATTATATAAGATAAGGGTCTACATGTCAAGCAAGCAAACTGCACGAGGTCAAATCTACCGCCTCGCCTGCCGCCGCACCCGCAACACTGCCACGAGCAGCAGCACCAGGGCCAACCCCAGGTAAGCTATTGTGTACACAATCCAAGCGGAAGGGATTAGAATACGATGGCTGGAACCCACGTCCATCCAAAAGAACCAGACCGCGTTCTCTTGCTCCAACGCCATTTCGGCGAAAATGGCCGCAGTGATGGGACTGAGGCCGGCGGCGAGATAGAGTGTATAAGTCAGGATAGCCTGCACAACCCAGGAACGTGGGGACGGACCATAACTGTACATATAGGGGTCCAACGCGACGGACGAGATCACCAGCAGCACTGGCAGACCGATCGTCGTTAGCAGCGTCGCGACGTAAGTCAACGTGGTCGAAGCTCGCGTCGAGCGCGTGAGGGAGGAGAAGAAGAGACCGATGGCGGAGAAGGCGAAAGCGGTCACCAACAAAACAATCACCGCCAACACCAGCTCCTCCACCACGACGCCCCCCAGCATGAAAGCCAGGCTCTCCAGCGGTACCGCTGCCAGGATGAGCAAGAAGGTATACGCCAACGCGGCGGTCAGCTTCCCAGAGACCAATTTGCGGGCGGGCAGGAGCGTCGTGCGCAACAACTCGTAGGTCTTGCGCTCCCGCTCGCCGCTGATCGCGCCGGCGGTGAAGGAAGGCGCGATGGCCGTGACGGCAAAGATTTCGAGCAAGACGACAGTAGCAAAGACAGCCTTGCCCAGATAAGTCATATCCAGGCCGCTGCCAGGCCCGCGAGCGTTAGTGCTATAAGAATAATAGATGATCGAGGCGATGCAGCTCATTAATAGTAGATAGACGGTCAGCACGACGAACGCCCGCGCGCCGCGCATACGGGCCCGCAACTCCTTGATCAGAAGCGGGTTAAACTCGCGACGCAGCCAACCCCTCCCCCGTGCCCGCCTTGACTTAGCCACTATAGATTCTTCTCCCACCTGGGAACCTCCTACACTCGCTTCAGCCACCAGACGGCTCCCCACACCAATAAAGCTGCGCCCGCGACCTCAACGAGCACTACCCCCAGCGACGCTAACCCAGGAAATAGCAACACGTATTCCAGCGAGGTCGTCATCTGTTCCATCGGACCTACCAGTAACATAAGCAGCATAGGGCCCAGGAACGACGTCGCCAACCAAAAAATCACGCGCACCACGATGATTGCAGCGTACGAAACGGCGATGGCCGTCGCTGACGAGCGACACAGCGCCGAGACGAACAACCCCACCGCCGTGTGGAGCGCCAGGTCGCCCCAGGGCCTGAGCATCCCTGCCACGCCCGCTAACAATAACCACCCCCACTCTACGTCGGACATGGAGTCCACCATAAAGACAGGGAGATAGGACATGTCAAACAAGCCACTGCCAGCCATCGGGACGACCCGAAACGGGGTCAGCAGTGCCAGCGTGAGGATGCCAGGCCACAACTGCGCCAGACAGCCGCCCAATTTACCCAGCACGATGCCACGCTCGCTCAACAACGTCGCCCGCAGCAGGTCAAGCGTGCTCAGTTCCCGCTCGCGGGCGATGGTGGCGGCGGTGAGCACCGGTGCGATCCATGGCAGAGCAAGACCCAGCAGCCAAGTGACCGCACTCAGCAAGCAGACCACCGGCAAGCCAGTGACGAGGGCCGCTACTTGCACCCCCAGCGAATTTGTCACCGCCAGCATCACCCCGCAGCCCAGCGCGGCCCCCAGCAACGCCGGGTAGAACAAGAAGAATCGCCGTCCCGGCCACCACCGTCTGCGGCGGATGTGTCGCAACTCCAACCGGAGTATGGGATGGTCGAGTATAGATTGCCAACGCTCTCGCGCTCCGGCGATCATCCCTTCCTTGCTCATAGACGCTTCAGCCGCCAGATAAGCGCCGAACATCCTTGTCCACCATCAACTCGATTAGCCTAGATTTCGCACTCCGCTAGCAGCTAAATCAGGCCAGTCGTCCTGAGT
>JBHIET010000111.1:0-7530 GCA_046760785.1 Anaerolineae bacterium
CCCGCGCTGGCACCGGACAAATTGGGAACGAACTTGCGGAAGGCTGTACTAAGCCGCTCGTAGACTTCATATCCATGAATGTCGGGCATCATGATGTCAAGGATGATGAGGTCCTGAGGGTCTTGCTCAGCGACGACTAGCCCCTGGCGTCCACCGACAGCGCACTTCACTTCGTCGTTGCGCCCGCGACCCAGGACGAGTTTGATCAATTCTCCCATCTCGGGCTCGTCATCTATGACCAACACTTTACAGCCCTTCGCCTCGGTCGTCATATGGCTCCTTTCACCACATCCCGGTACGCGACCAGCATCTCTCGCGCGGTGCGCTCCCAGGAGAAGCGGGCGGCCTGGGCCAGCGCGCGGCGGCTCAATGCGGCGCGAAACTTCTCATCAATCGCCAGTTGAATCAGCGCACCCGCCATCCCCTCGGCGTCGTCCGGCGGGAGCAGCACCCCAGCATCGCCCACGACCTCGGGGATTGAGGAGACGTCGCTGCCCACGACCGGCGTGCCGCAGGCCAGCGCCTCCAGCACCGGCAGGCCGAAGCCCTCGTACCGGCTGGGGAAGATGAACGCCGCTGCTCCCTGGTAGAGGGCGGGCTTATCGGCCTCGTCCACGAAGCCGATGAAACGCACGAACCGCTCGTCCACTCCCTGTTCCCGGGCCAACCGGCGCGGGTCGGGTGTGAAGGGGGTGTCCCGCTCCGGCAATCGTCCGGCGATGACCAGCGGACACTCTCCACCGATGGCCGGCCCGACCCAGCGGTAGGTGCTGAGCACGGTGGCGACGTTCTTGCGCACGTCGAAGCCGCCCAGGTAGAGCACGTATCGCTTCGGGACCCCCCTCTGGCTCCCTTCGAGAGGCTCAGGGCAGGCTTCCCCTGGGAGGGGAGTGTACCGTTCGTCGGCAGCCAGGTAGACGACGCGCACGCGCTCGGCCGGCAACTCCAGGTGGGCGATGACGTCCCGCCGGGAGGCCTCCGAGTCGGTGAGCACCAACGCCGCACTTTGCGCGGTCGTGCTGACCAGCACCGTATAGAGCCGCACCAATGGCCCACCCCGGTACTCGCGCAGGAGCAGTGGAATCAGGTCGTGGATGGTGACGACGGTGGGGACCAAGGGGACCAGAGGCGGTGCCCAGTATGGCACGTGGGCGACGTCGGCGCCGAGGCGGCGGCAGGCGCGAGGGAAGGCGATTTGCTCGAACCAGACCTTTCTGAGGTTGCCCGTTTCGGGTTTCAGGCTCTGGGTTGCGGGTGGCACGCCGCGTGAAACGTGAAACGCGAAACGCGAGGCCTGGCTCCCCCAGCCCGTGGGCGCAACCAGCACCACCTCCAGGTCTGGTTCCAGCGCGGCCAGATGCTCCACCAGCCGACGGGTGTATTGCCCACTGCCGGTGGTGGGGCTATCCCAGAACCAACCGTTGATGGCGATACGCATCAGTCTTCGTACCTGAGGGAGAAAGACACGCCAGTTATCCGCGGATTCCCCGAGGGTACAGGCAGTGCCCATTCAAGTGCGAGGTCACGGCAGATCCATCTTGGTCAGCACAATTTCGACTTCGTCCAAGAACTCGGAGAGACTCACCGGTCGGCGTCCTTCAGCACCAGTATCGTGTTGATGGGGAGCGGCGGTCGTGTGATGATGCCAGATGCTGCCCACTTGATCCCGCGCGTAAATCCGCCGTCCATTGTGAATCAGAACCAGGCTCGTCGTATCGAAGCGATCATTGCGGTAAACCTGCACAAAAAAGGCCGGGGGATAGGTAGAGGACGGGCCTTGATCAAGTTCTGGGTGCGCTCAAGCACATCCAGCCGCCTGATGTAAGCCCGTCCTCTGGCCTCCTGATGCAAGGCGGAGAGCAATTGAGCCACGTTCATGGCCGTTGATCACGTCCTTCAAACGCCTGATCTCTTCCTCCATATCGGCGATGCCAGTCACGGCCATCTCCCAGTCAAAATAATCTTGCTCCACCTCAAAGGCCGGCTCAGAGCCCAATATCTCCTGACGGAAGACCTCGAAATCCTGGCCGTACTTGGCCTCAAATTGACGGGCCATTGCGCGGTACTTGATCAGGTTCTTCTGCGCTCGCTCCAGCAGCAGCTCCGCCAACACCTGATCCAGACTCAGGTTGGGAAATAATCGGCGGGCGCTGGCCTGAACTGTCGCCGCAGTACTGAGTCCCATCGGTCACCTCCAGTCAATGCTCTTGATAGCTGGTGCAGATATGAGCATCCCCTTGCCCGATATTATACTCGAACGGACGTTAAGGTACAAGAGAACCTCGCGGCCAATAGCGATCCTAATCACCGTATCCACGGGGATGCGTGCGGTGCCACTCCCAGGCGTGCTCGACGATAGTGCGCAGGTCGGGGTAGCGCGGCTCCCACCCCAGCTCCCGGCGGATTTTTGCGCTGCTGGCGATCAGCGTAGCCGGGTCGCCGGCCCGGCGGGAGCCGACCTCGGCCGGGATCGGGTGGCCGGTCACCTCCCGGCAGGTCTCGATGACCTCCTTGACGGTGAACCCCTGCCCGTTGCCCAGGTTATAGGTGCGACTGCCCTCGTCGAGCGCGCGCAGAGCCAGGATGTGAGCCTGAGCCAGGTCGGTCACGTGGATGTAGTCACGCACACAGGTGCCGTCGCGGGTGGGGTAGTCGTCGCCGTAGATGCCGATCTTTTCACGCTGACCCAGCGCTACCTGCAGGATGCGCGGGATGAGGTGCGTCTCGGGGTCGTGATCCTCCCCCCGCTCACCGGAGGGCGAGGCCCCGGCGGCGTTGAAATAGCGCAGCGCGGCGTAGCGGAAGCCGTGGGTACGATCCAGCCAGTAGAGCATGCGCTCCAGGATGTTCTTCGACTCGCCATACGGGCTGCCGGGGACGATCCGCTCCTCCTCGTCAATCGGCATGCGCTCCGGATCGTCGAACAAGTTGGCGGTGGAGGAGAGGATAAAGCGGCGCACGGAGTGGGCAACCGCTTCCCGCAACAGGTTCAGGCCGTTGGTGACGTTGTCTCCAATATACATGAATGGCTGCTCCATAGATTCACCCACCAGCGTGTAGGAGGCGAAGTGCATCACCGCCTCGATGTCGTGGGTGTCGAACAGGGACTTGAGGGCAGCCCGGTCGGCCAGGTCCCCCTCGACGAAGACAGCCTCGGGGTGGACGGCAGCTCTGTGGCCATAGTACAGGTTGTCGAAGACGACGACATCGTCGCCTTGCCTGACGAGTTCCTCAGTGACGATGCTGCCGATGTAGCCAGCGCCGCCGGTGACCAGGATATTCATTATGTGGACCTCCTCAAAGATTGGTGTACGGGCCGGAAATTGGCCTCTTGATTACTACTTTGACAATGTCAGATTAACATAAAGCAGGCTGCACTTGCTCGCCGGTGCTCGTAGCCCCCGTCCCTTCGGGCTGAGCCTCAGGACGAAGCCTCGGGGGCGTCTCAAACGAGATTTGCCCGCAGAACACGCCCTTGGGGACAAGGGCTGAGAGCCTTTGGCCAAATGTGACATTGTCAAGTTATTCAGGCTAGGTGCAGTTAAACAAACGCCGGTTAAGCGCTGACCTGAGCCGCCGGGCTGAGCCTGTCGAAGGGTAGCCGCTGCGCGAAGTAAGGCAGCGTATCGAGACTGCGTGAGCGGTTCAGTGGGGCCTGCCTGGTCTCGATACGCGCCTACAGCGCTACTCGACCGAGGCAGGCTGAGATGTTCTAAGTTTTGTCAAGTAGCTGAACCTTAAAAATCTCGAATAGCGCTAACGCCTTCACCAACTGGGTGTGAGCCGTATAGATTCCTCCCACGCCGAAAGCGGGGTTTGACAAACAGCCCGATGTTCTCTATAATGAGAACACAGGCAGGGAGGGAGTTGACCGAAGAGTGAGGGAACCCAGGTTCGCCTCTTACCCACTTCGGCGACTCTCTCTTTGTTTATGTTGGCGCTCCATGCGCCGCTCAGCGGTCACGCTCGAAATAGCGGGCGATTAACGCCACGCTACGCTCGTAGCCGGTTTTGTAGAACGACCGCAGCGCGGCCCGCGGGATGCGCCGAAAGATGCGTTCCTCCATCTGCTGCGGTGACCTCAGCACGGCCTCCATCTCCGCCACCGGCACCCCCATGCGTCGGGCGAAGACCTCTTCCGTCTCCACGCTGTGAGCCGGGCCGAGTTGCTCGACCAGCCAATCGCGCCACGCCCGCAGATACTGGTCGCTGACGAAGGGCAACCAGTCATGGGGCTCGGTTTCTCGCAGCGCTGTGACGACGCTGCCGTTGAGCCGCTGCTGATCCTGATGATCCATCCAGGTGCGCAGGACGTTGTGCAGGAACAACCGTTCGCGCAGAGGACCCCAGTCCGGTAGGAAGTAGCATCGGAAGATGTCATAGAGCCACAGTTCATCCAGCAGCAGGTGGGCGATGTAGCCGGCGATGAAGGCGGCCTGCGCCGGTGGGAGCGATTCCGCGCGGGCGAGCCGTGGATGGGCGGCCAGCAGCGCCTCGTAGGCCGGGCGGTCGGTGGTGGGTGGGATGGAGTAGAAGTGCGTCTCGTCGCGGGCCTGCTTGCTGATCGTCTGGATATCGGGCGCGGTGTGGCCCAGCAGGAACGGGCCACGCTGCTGGATCAGCAGGCGGCGAGTGGTGGGAGGGAGGGCGCCTTCGCGCAGGATTTCCTCGGCCAGGGCCAGGTGCATAACCGGAGTGGGCATCGTTGAGCTTATTGTACAACGGAAGAGGCAAGTTGGCTAGTCGCATCGCCGGACACTGCATACTCGATCATACTTGATGCTTGATGCGGGTGCAGGGAAAGAGGTTTTGGGGTATAATAGAATTGCATGATGCGTAGAGCGCAAAACGTGAAGCGTGATAGGCGGAGGTGACTGGATGGGAAAGGGAATGCGCGTCCTGGTAGCGGCGCTGTGTTTGCTGGTGGGATTGGTAGCGAATACGGCAGCACAAACGGAACGGGAAGTTCACGTGCTGACGGTGGACGGGGCAATCTCGAGCGCGACCGCCGACTACCTCAATCGGGGTATCGAGTCGGCCGGGCGGGCAGGAGCGCAGGCTGTGGTCATCCTGCTCGACACCCCTGGCGGCGACGTCACTGCCACGCTCAAGATCATGGAGACGCTGGAGAACGCGGAGGTGCCGGTCATCGTCTACGTCTGGCCGCGCGGTGGGATGGCCGCGTCGGCTGGAGTGCTCATCACGCTGGCAGCTTCGGGAGCGGCGATGGCTCCCTACACGACTATCGGCGCGGCCCATCCGGTGACCACGAGCGACGTGGAGGTAGATGCCGATGCGATAGAGAAGGTCACCAACGCACTGGTGGAACACGCAGGGGTCTTTGCCGCCCGGCGGGGGGAGGCAGCGGTGGAGTGGACCGAGCGGGCCATCCGCGAGAGCGAGACTGCGAATGAGCAGGAGGCGTTTGAGTTGGGGGTGATTGACCTGATCGCCGACGATCTGGACGATCTGCTGACGCAGTTCGATGGTCGCACGGTGCCGTTGGGCGCGGGCGAGGTGACGCTGCGTACGGCCAACGCCACAGTGCGCGAGGTGCCGATGTCGCCGGTCGAGCAGGTTCTGAGCATGCTCATCAACCCCAACATCGCTTTCATCCTCCTGGTAGCAGGCATCCAACTCATCTTCATAGAGCTTTCAGCCCCGGGCGGATGGGTGGCCGGCTTCCTGGGCACGCTCTGTCTGGCGCTGGCCGCCTACGCTATGCGCATCCTGCCGCTCAACTGGCTGGGCCTGATACTCATCGTCACGTCCTTCGTCCTCTTTTTCCTCGACCTCAAGATACCCGGCGTGCAGGCACTGAGCATCGTGGGTATGGGGACGCTCATCGCCGGGGCACTGGTTCTGTTCAACGCCCCGATAGGCTCCCCCTACGGCAAGGTCTCGGTGCCACTGGTGGCGGCAACGGGGCTGGCGGTCGGGGCCTTCTTCGCCTTCATCGTGGCCAAAGGGCTGCGCGCCCAAAAGTTGCGGCCCGCGACCGGACCGGAAGCGCTGCTCGGCCGCCAGGGCGTCGTCCGGGCGCCACTCGATCCTGACGGCACGGTGTGGGTGGCGGGGGAAGTCTGGACGGCGAGCGCCGACGACGGCCCTCTCGCCGAGGGCGAGCAGGTTGAGGTCGTCGCCATCGAGGGGCTGCGGCTGCGCGTGCGACGAAGTTCCGGAGAGAGATAGAGACTACGGTGGTGGAATAGGGCGTGTCCACGCTTCAATTACACAGCGACCGTCGCGGTGGTCGTGGACGATGGCTGTCCATGTAGAATCTGAGTGAAAGAAGGCACAGACTTACCGGTAACGAGGGCGTATAGCACATCAGGGTCTATGTCTGCATCATTGGGCCAGCATTGGTGGACGGTGCGCCGGTGATTGACGCCTGGTTTGATCAGAAAATGCCCAACCGCCACACCGCCGACGTGTACCTGGCGGCTGGCCAACACGCCATCATCGTCGAGTACTACGAGCACGGAGACAGGGCCAGCGTCCGTGTCTGGTGGAAACCGCTGGACGCCTTCACTGGCTGGCGGGGTGAGTACTACGACAATCGTGACTTCGCCGGCTCGCCGGTGCTCGTGCGCGACGACTCCGAGATCAACTTCGATTGGGGCGTGGGGCCGCCGGTGGATTGGATGACCGACGACAACTTCGCCGTCCGCTGGACGCGCACGGTGAACTTCACGTCAGGCTACTACCGCTTCGTGGTGCAGGCCGACGACGGCGTGCGGCTGTGGATCAACCAACACGCCCTCATTGACAAGTGGCAGGATATGGACTACGAGCTCCACTACGTGGACGGCTGCTATATGGAGGGGCAGTACACCATCGTCGTCGAGTACTACGAGCACGGAGGGAGCGCCCGCGTGCGGGCCTGGTGGGAAACCGGCACGAACGACGACGCCCCTCCCTCCTTTGTATCAGTTGTGCCGGACTCTGTGGGGGCGGCGCCAGCGGAGGCCGAAGACGACCCGTGGGAGGCGGCCTACTTCGCCAACACCAATCTGAGCGGCGCGCCGATGCTGACGCGCATCGAGACGGCGCTGGACCACAACTGGAGCTGGGGTTCGCCCGGGGCTGGTGTGCCGAAGGACTACTTCTCTGCCCGCTGGACGCAGTCGCCGCACTTCCGCGCCGGCACCTACCGCTTCACCACCTACACCGATGACGGCGTGCGGCTGTGGGTGGACGGCAAGCTGTGGATTGACTCCTGGCGTCCTATGCGTGGCTACCGCAGCGTGCGGGTCTGGCTGAGCGAGGGGGTGCACGACTTGCGGATGGAGTACTACGAGCGCACCGGGATCGCCCTGGCGCGGCTCAACTGGCAGCGCATCTCACGCTGAGATTTCGGGACGCGGATCGGCAGGATCAGGGCGGATTGCTCCGTGCCAGTCTGCCGATCCGTTTGCTACTCTCCATACCCCAGCGAACGGATGTACTGCGCCAGTTTGCGCCAGTGGCCTTGTACGAGGCGACGGCGTATTTGGAATCGCTCACCTTGCGCTTGAACTCGTAGAGAAA
>JBHIET010000112.1:0-7431 GCA_046760785.1 Anaerolineae bacterium
CTTCGCGGCACTCAGGATGACCGGCCTGATTTAGCTTCTAGCAGAGTGCGAAATGGTAACTGCCCAGCCTGCGCTGGTCGAGTAGCACCGGAAGTGCGTATGTTTCCCTTCGACAGACTCAGGACAAGCGACAAGCTCAACACAAGTCGAGACCAGGCAGGCGGCCCACAAGCGCTCGCGTGGTTTCGATACGCCGCCACAAAGAGCGTGGCGGCTACCCTTCGACCCTTCGGCTCCGCTCAGAACAGGCAGGCTCAGGCCGGCGCTCAACCGACGCTCGCTTAACTGGCCTGAGCAGTTACGCGAAATGTAGGCTTAGCGCCTCTTCTGTGCCTCGACGAACGATTCCAACAGGCCGGTGAACTCCATCGGGAAGACGAACTTCGTCGCCGGGCCTGTCCCCAGTTGCTTCAGCGTCTCGAAGTACTGCAGCGTCATCGTGTTGGTGTCTACCTGGCTTGCCGCTTCCCAGATTTCTTTCAGCGCTACAGAAAAGCCCTCGGCTCGCAGCGCCTGCGCGGCCCGAGCGCCCTCGGCCTCCAGGATGGCGGCCTGCTTTCCGCCTTCGGCCCGCAGGATGGCGGACTGTTTCTCGCCCTCGGCGACTTTGATAGCGGCTTCCCGCTTGCCGTCGGCCTCCGTCACCATGGCGCGCCGGTTCCGCTCCGCCGCCATCTGCCGGTTCATCGCCTCCTGGACTTCCCGCGGCATTTCGATCTCGCGGATCTCCACCGCCGTCACTTTAACGCCCCAGCGTTCCGTCACCTCGTCCAGTTTGACCCGCAGCACCTGGTTGATGTGCTCTCGCTGGGCCAGCACGTCGTCGAGGACAATGTCGCCGATGACGGCGCGCAGCGTCGTCGTGGCGATGCCCACCGAGGCCGGCGCGAACTGCCCCACTTGCAACACGCTCAACTCGGGATTGACCACCTTCCAGTAGATCAGAAAATCCAGCCCCATGGGTGCGTTGTCCTTGGTGATGCAGGTTTGGTGAGGGACCTCCAGGAACTGCTCCCGTTGGTCTACCTTGACGGGCCTGTCAGCGAAAGGGATCAGCAGCACCAGCCCGGGGCCCTTCGTGCCGATGCAGCGCCCAAACCGGAAGACCACAAGCCGCTCGTACTCGCGCACGATGCGGATCATCGAGGTCAGGATGATCAACAGGACAAAACCGATCAGCAAAAGACCCATGAGAACTAAGAACCACGTCATTTTACTGCCTCCTTTACTGGGTTGAATCTACACGCCTCACATGAACTTTAAGCCCATCCAGGGCTACGACCTCCACCTCCTCGCCCGTGCTGATAGGCTCGTCGGCAGTAGCAGTCCACAACTCGCTCTGCACCTGCACCGTGCCCACCGGGTCAATGGGCGTAGTGACCACACCCCTTTTACCTATGATCCTTTCTATGGACACCTTGGCCTGCAACGTGCGGGCACGCATCGCGGCGGAGAGCGCCACTCCGAAGAAGCCGATTGAGGCCAGTGCCGCGCCTCCAATCAGCCAGGGCGAGAGCTGCAGCGTACCCTCGGCTGGAGGGAAGAGGAACACCGATCCCAACACCAATGAGACCGCTGCTCCCACCGTGAGCGCTACACTCTGCGCTTTGAGGTCTACGACAAACAACACGCCCGCGACGATAATCAGGAGCATGCCCACTACGTTGACCGGCAACTGGGTCAGTCCCGCGACTGTCAGTACCAGGCATAAGGCTGCGGCGACCTCAAGCAGTCCTGTGCCGGGCACGTAAAACGCCGCTGCCATTGCCCATAACCCGATGACGAGCAACACGTAGACCACGTTGGGATTGGTCAATAGTGACCACAATGTCTGTACCAGCTCGCTGTCCATCGTACCAACACTACGCCGCCCGGCGCATGCGGCGTACCACGGCCAGCAGGAACAGCAGTCCCGCAGCCAGTGCGCTGGCCCCCAGTACGCCGATGCCCGTGCCCGGAACCTCATCGTTGCCTGACCTCGGTGTTGCCGTCGGACGGCGGGTGGCCGTAGGTCTCGGAGTTGCCGTAGCTTCCCCGGCCACCTCTTCCGGCGTCGCTGTGGCCGTAGGCGCCTCGGTTGCCTCTTTCGGCGTCGCTGCTGGCGTCTCCGGCGCTTCCGTGGTCGTGGGAGCCTCTGTCTGGGCCGGCCGGGAAGTATCGGTCGGCCCTGGCATCTCGGTGGACTCCGGAGGGGCTTCGGTGGTCGCTGGCGGAACCTCAGTCGTCGCCTCGGCCGCTGCCAACACCGCCGCGTTGGTAGCCTCGATGCTTGCCCTCATCTGAGGGTTGATGAAGAGTGCCCAAGCGACGAAGGCGCAGATGCCTAACGCAAGCAGGCCGCCCAGCGCTCCTACGAGAATAATGAAAGTACGATTCGCTCCTTCTTCTGCGGCTGCTTCTTCCTCTCCTTCGTCTGGGAAGAGTTCGAGTCCTTCCATTTTTCACCTCCCTGGGTCAGTCCTTCGCTTCAATGCTGTATCTGTAGTGCCGGAGTGACCGAAGATACCTAGCGCAAAACCTCCAGATTCGCCAGAGGGACGAAGATTGGTTTCTTTTGGTTCAGGTTTACTTCTGCACCTCGTACTCTAGCGCCCGTATCTATGAGGCGTGCATGGGCGGGAAGTGCCACTATCGTGCCCACCGCGCCCATATAGGGCGCTCTTACTACCCGCACCCGTGCTCCCACCGTCAGCGGTGCACCGGGCTGCGTCTGGGTCGGTGGTACCGCCTCGGCGGGCAAAGGAATGATGATCTCGGGACGCACCACGCCCCAGCACGACTGAGCCCGTCCGCTGATCGCGGCTTCCCGCCCGTCGTTCGTCGCGAGCAGACGGAAAATCGGCGTTGACATAGGCGCTGTCCCGATGCCTTCGGTGACGACGATGGGAAAGGACAACTGCTTTACCTGTGAGACCAGTTCAGGCAGCAATCCGCCGGTCACAATTCCACGTACCTGAAGGTCCTGAGCCATCTCCAGTGCTGCATTGTCCAGTCCCGAACCGCCAACGAGGATTGCCCCACGGCATGAGGGGTCCATAGCTTCGGCGCGCAGTGACTCGTCGGGGCTTTTCACCAGGCGCTTGAGCAGGCCAAAGCTCTCACCGTTTGTTCCCCACACTCCCTCGACTACAGCGCCTGTCACCTCGATGACCACGCCGGTGTCCCTCAGCACATTGCTCACCACACCGGGGATGTAGGCACGTAGTTCGAACGGGGTGGGCTGTGCCTCGATCAGCATGCGCCCACCCCCACTGGCCGTTATCACGCCGTCTATAGGCGACTTGACGGAGCGGGTAAACCGCTTGGCGATTACCTGTCCTTCCCGCACCTCGTCGCCCAAGTTGGCACGCAGGTGACGTTTGACCCGGGAGGCGGGGACGTCTAGCAAGCGCGCCAGCGGCAGGATGCGGAAATCACCGGGTAGGTTCGCACGCGCTATGATCTGCATGGGCTCAACCCGCTGGCCGACATGCGCCAGCACTTCGCCTGGCGCGGGCAATATCCGCTCGCGGCGCACGTTGGTTAAGGGAGTAACCTGA
This sequence comes from Anaerolineae bacterium, assembly GCA_046760785.1. Taxonomy (GTDB): domain Bacteria; phylum Chloroflexota; class Anaerolineae; order B4-G1; family B4-G1; genus JBHIET01. Next base: position 3,540 of record JBHIET010000112.1, read on the forward strand.
GTCTCAAATGGATAGTACATATGAATAAACAATGTTTGCAGTCTGCAATCAACGATCAGCAATCCACCACTACCCTCCCACGTCCCACCGCCACCGTTGCACTTGTGCCTGGCGTCGCTCTGGATCGCTGGGGAGGCACAGGGGACGTCCACGAGCGTCAATGATCAGACCAGCCAGTCCTCCGCTTACGCGCCGTTTGCCGCCTTTTCCTGGCCCTCCGAGACCTACGTCGAAGTAACGCAGCGGCTGCAGTTCCAGCACCGCTTGCTGACCGGGTAGCAAGGGCAGTACCTCCATGTCGCCGTAACGCACCTCCACGCTCAATGCACTGTTGTCGTCGTAGGTTGCTTGCACTTTGAGGATGATGTCGCCACGGCGTGCACGACCTGCAACTGGCGTGACCACTGTCGCCAGATTGACGAGGCTGCCACCGTCCAGCGCCTCCACCGCTGCCAGCGGCTTGACTGCCGCAGCGCTTCCTAGGAGTGGTGCCAGTCCATACCTATCTAGTACCAGTGTGGTGACTCCGATGGGCTGTAGGGCATCCAGCACGATCAGGGCTGCCTGACTGGGGCGTGGCGCGTGCGTCAGCACTCCTCCGCTGACGACGATTGTATCACACAGTGGCAGGAGATGGGGATAGGGTTGTGCAACGCCAGGCTTCCAGCCTGGATGGGCCACCTTCAGTGTCGTGCGGATTGCCTCGCGGGCCAATGCCTGCTCCAGCCACAACTCGCGCTCCACCTGTGGGATGCTCGTCGGACGCATCTCTTTATTGATCAGCAATCCGCGCACTTCGTCGCCGCTCATCGGCTCGGGCAGCCAGCGGGTGATGGTCTCGGCACCCTGCTTCTGCAGCAATTTTTCCCCACCGAAGGCGACGCCGAGACCGCTGCGCACAGTCAGGAACAATCGCTCGTCGAAGACGGCAGCCACTGTTGTGTTGGCAGCCCCCACGTCTATGCCCAGAACTCCCTTCGACGGGTCGCCCAGGTGCCAAAGGTATTCCACCAGTCGGCCAAAGGCACGGGCAGTAGGCGTGAGTGGTGCCGAACTCCATTCACTCACGGTCTCAATGCCGGGCAGTAACCCCATCTTGTTCAGGTAGAGGGTTTCCAACTCCGTTTGGGCACTGAGCAGATTCTCCTCTGTCAGGATAGGGCGCACATTGTCGGCGACACGCAGTTCGGCCCGTCCCTCTACAGTTTTCACCACCCGTTGGCGCAACCGGGAATTGCCCGCGTAGAGCAGGCAAGGCCGCCGTTCCGGGTCTAACAGCGAACAGGCCAGGGCGGCAGTCCTCACCAGTTCAAGCACCGGCGTCTCTGCGCCGCCTTCTGTGCCGCCAGCGATGCAGATCACGTCAGGGGCAGCGTCATGGACTGCATGCACGATATCCTCGTCCTTTAGAATACCCCGGCTCTCGCCGGTCAGGATCGCCTTAACCAGCGAGTAGGTGCCGGCGGCCGCTCGCTCGGCACTGGCTGCGCTCATGTCTCTTACCAGGCCACCGACCACGACCTGTAGCGGCTGGCTGGCACTGACGGTCGCGGCGAGAGCATCTACCCCCTGCCGGCCCGAAAGCTCAGGGATGGTCAGCTCGCCGCTTCCATCGAAGAAGTCCTGGCCCGTGACGGCGGTGATCTCTTCGGCGGCGTGGTGGATACCAGCCGCCACGTCGAACCAGGGGTACTCCGCTGTTGTAGGAGCCTCTCCCCGCGCTATGAAGCGATATTGCTCTCCTACTCGATCGAGCAACACGACCTTGGTCATCGCCGTGCCGCAATCGGCTAAGAGAATCGAGCCAATTTGCTGCTCCGTAGCCATCGTCGTCTCTCGCTAGCTGCCCAGTAAGTTCACAAGAGGGGTAATGATATATTGTATGCGACCGATGAGGATCGAGAGGGAAGTCGTCAATGCTCCAGCAAAGGCGAGGGCAAAAGCGAAAATCAAGAACGCGCGCCCTACCCAGGCCAACGCTCCTACGACTTGGGCCCATGCCCCTGCCAATCCTCCCTCCTTCGGCGTGGTGAAGTTGAAGACCATCAATGTACAGACCATACCTACGACGACCAGCAGGCCGTTGGTAAGGGGGGGCAGGTCCGGGAATTCGAGGTTCAGGGCGCGAACGGTTGCCCCAACTTGTGGGACAAGTGTGCCCAGCAACGCGCCGCTCAGCGCCACCGCCGTCCCGACCCCGATGAGGTAGGCAAGGACGAAGTTACCCATATGGGCTAGCCGTGGGATGCTCTTGAACAAAAACAACCAAAGGCCCATCACCAGAGGGACCACCAAGATAGGGTCACTCTGCAATTGAAACAGGGCCGTCTTGAGCAAGACCTCACGGACCGCGATGCCGAAGGAGTAGCCCACCACTGCACCGATGAAGAGGTGTAATGCTAACCGGTAGAAGGGATTATCGCCGAGCAGATATGTCAAGATCAAGAAAGTTAGCCCTGCTCCCAGCAGCATGCCAGTGGTCTCAATGTCGAACATTACTCTTCTTTCCTGCGCGAACCGACGAGGGGGTAGATGACTGCACCGATGAGTATCAGGCCAACAATGGCCACGTGCCCTGCTGCCAGCGTGTTTAGCCGCCTGGTGGCCTCCCCTTCCATTCCGCGGCGTCTTTCGTAGGCGGCCGCTCCGCTCAACCCGCTGATCGTTCCCCTCAACTGTCCAGCGTTAGCGTCCAGGTATGGGCTGGCAGCCGCCTCCAGGGCTGCGCTCACACCTGCTACGACCGGCAGGGTGCCTTCTCCTCGCGCGTGTGCCTGCTCGACCCACCACCGCAGTGGCGCGGGCTGGGCAGCCAGCACGAGGATCAGGCTGGGACGTGTATCCGTGCCGACCAGCAACTGCGAAACACCCGTGGCACCGCCTGGCCTGTAGACGGGTGGTGTACACTGTTCCTCGGGCGCTCCGATGTGGCTCAGTAATCCTTCCGCCATTGCCTGTCCCTCCGGTCGCGTGCTGACAGGAAAGATGTGTACCCCTCGGTCAAGCAGGTGCTGCAGGATCGGTGCTGCTACCAGCGTGAGTTCGTCTGCCTCCGGTGGCCCGTACTCGAAAGCGACCAGCACGGTGGCCTCTGAGCTCACGCCTTCGACGACGTTATATAGCGTTTCCGCCCTGGACGTATCAGGCTGCGTCAGGGTTGGGAACTCGGATTCGAGCACCACATGCGGCCACATCAGTATGCCCACTATAGGTACGAGGAGCACGGCTGCAACTGCTAAGCGCTGAAGCCGCTCGGTCATCGTGACACCGGGTCTGCGTACCTCCGGCTGCGGCATCTCGGCTGGCCGAGAAAGCAGGCTTTGGAGTAACTGTGCCCGAGCCAGGCTGGCCTCGCGGGTCTCGGCTGGCAACGCGCTTTCACGGACAGTAGGCACCTCGACGGCCAGGGCCGGGGGGAGAACGCCGCGCAGTCCTTCCAATAATCCCTCGGTCTCCAGTGGTGCTTCCTCAGTAACCGCCTCGGCTGCCTCCTCGCGTGGACGTATACCCTCCAGCCAGTCAGGAATCTCCGCCCGTGCCAGGCCCGGCACTTCGGCTACTCCGATCTCAGGTTCAGGTGGAACGGGCGGGGGCGTGCCCTCAAAGACAGGGACGACCGGGGCGGAAGGGGGAACGGATTCCGGCTGAAGTTCAGCCAACCACTCTGGGGCCTCTGCGGTTTCCACCTCCGCAGGAAACTCCACCAGCGGCGGGACTGGCAGGGCTGTCTCTGGTGCGGCTTCTTTTTTCTCTGGAACGATCTCGCGCAGCCACTCCGGAGCCTCGGTCACGACAGGCGGGGGCGCGCCCACGAGGGGCGGAGCCGCTTCCTCCGGTGCAGGCTCGGCTGCCGGTGGCGCGGCTTCCTTCAGCCACTCGGGGACCTCGGCCA
>JBHIET010000113.1:0-7408 GCA_046760785.1 Anaerolineae bacterium
CACTCAGGACGACTGGCCTGATTTAGCTGCTAGCGGAGTGCGAAATCTAGGCTATAGTGAGAGCTGTCGCGCCTGCGGGGCGGAGCTTCCCCGGTAGAGCTGCGCGAGACACGAATCAGCAACAAAACCCCGACATCTCAGGAGGAAACGCGATGACACGCACAGTCAACAGAGCAGACGATTACATGGCGCGGGTACTGAAGCATATCCCATCTGAGATCGTGATGGCCTATGTCGCCATTGATGGCGTCCTGCGCACCAGCTACAATCCCAACGTATGGGTCGAGCGGAAGATGCTGCAGACACTACTGTGGATCACCCTCGCAACCCTGACGGTTATCACGCCGTTCTGGCTGTACCGCGTGATGCGCGTCAGACGCCCGTCACAACTTTTCGTCTCCACGCTCTCCGTACCCGTCTGGCTCTTCGCCCTGGGCGGGCCCTTCGCCCTGCTCGACTGGTATGAGCCTGCGTTCGGCGCCATCATCCTGCCGCTCTATACCCTGGTCATCCCCATCATCTCCCGCTCCGCGCGATGAACTCAATGAAGGCGGCGATGACCGAAGCGATCCAATGGCCCACAGTCCCACCTGGGCCATCAGGAGAGAGTTGAGCAACTCGACGGTCAGTTCTTTCTGCCGCGTTTGCATATCCCACGAAGGTCACTCACTCCACGACAGAGTAATGACTGTGTCCATACGCTTCGCCTGCGTGTCGAATTCAGGATGTCGAAGCAAGCGGCGTACAAATGCGGCGGCTCCAATGACTGCCCACGTCCTGCGGCTCGAACGGCAACCTGCCCACCTGACCCTGTTCGGCCACCCAGTGGCGACCCAGTTCCTCGAACGCCGCCAGTCCGACGAACGCTCGCAACCCCTCGCGGATGAGCGGCGGAACCCGCTCGGGCCGGTAGGTCAACTCGTCGCGGAAGGGGGCGATGAAGCGGAAGTAGAAACGGAAGTAAGGATCGCTGATGTGATAGCGCCCGCGCCGGGAACGGTGCCGCTGGCCCGGGGGGACGGTCACCGGCAACCGCCGCTCGACCAGGCGCAACTCCTGCAGGCGGCCCAGGTAGGCCGACAGGTGGGTCCTCCCCACCAGCGCCGCGGTGGCGACTTCAGACATGGTGTGATGCCCTGCACCGATAGCCTGGAGGATCGCCAGGTGAGCACGGGGGTCACGCACCTCGTCGTAGAGCAGGAAGGTCGGTTCGGTGATGAACATGTTGCCTGGGGCCAGGATGACATCCCGGATGTTGTCGCTGAGCGAGCGGTCCGGATCGAGCCACTCCTTGACGGTTTACAAGCATCGGTCGCCCTCCTTTGGTCAATTAAGGCACAGGCAGATTAGTATAATCTGCGCGTGCCTTATCTTACCACGATTGAGGGAGTGGAGCAAGGCGGTTCTGGTGCAGAGCAGAGGCAGTGACTGCGCCGGAGAGACGCTGCTGACCTGCTCGTGGATGTGTAGTGAGAAAGATTCACGTCATAGGCACGCTCGGAAGAACGACGAACGTCCCCACTGCGTGCCCAATCAAACGGTCCTGCCCGTCGTACAAGTGCGCCTCCGCGACGTCTTGACGCTTCCCAGACTTCACCAGTCGCCCTACAGCACGAAGGGACGTGCGCTCCGCGGGTTCGAGGAAATGAACCGACAACTCCGAAGTTGTCACCCAATAGGACGGTTCACGTACTGCTGCTGCAGCGAACCAGGCCGCAGTGTCAAGCATCGTGGCATACACACCACCGTGGATCCCGCCCAGGCCGTGGTCCAAACTAGGGTTGTAGGGAAGGTCAATTACCGGGTTGCCTCCTTCAGTAAACGAGAGCCTCATACCAAAGTAGCGTGCGATAGGGGCCTCCTCATTGAACAACTTCAGAAGTTCTTCGATGCGTTCAGTGTTCATTTGTATAGTCTCCAGCCTTCAGCACCGGTCTACCAAATTCCGGCACGCAGTATCACTTCTTGGAATAACCGAATGTGCCCAACTGTTCCCCAATCTGTCGGTACTCTCCAACGAGGAAAGCAAACGGCTTGGTCTTAGCAAAGTCGAGACGGCCTCGCTCGTCGAGCACGGCCTCATCCATCTGCATCGCCACCGCCTCACCGATGAACAGGTCGTGGCTGCCCAGCGAGAGGATCTGCTGTACACGACACTCGATGTTGACCGGGCACTCGGCAATGATGGGCACCTGTACCTGGGTCGCCGGAGCCTGGGTGAAGCCACAGGCTGACCACTTGTCCTCATCCCGGCCCGATACCATCCCGCAGTAGTCCACCCACTTGACCTGATCCACATCGGGCAGGTTGATCACGAACTCGCCAACCTCTTTGATCAGCCCGTACGAATACCGATTCGGCCGCACGCCAATGCCCACCAGCGGCGGCTCTGAGCAAAGTGTGCCCACCCACGCCAGCGTGATAACGTTGGCTTGCGCCCCCGTACCACAACTCACCAACACCGCCGGCACCGGATAGAGAACCGTTGCCGGCCTCTTGGTAATCTTTGCCATCTCTCTCATCCTCCCCGCACTATGTGGTAATGCAATCGCCCGTAGTATACCCAACTCAGGCGAAGCGGTCAAACGACAGTTGACCATTCCACCAGCCGATGCTACAATGCACAGTAGAGTTTTCTCGGAAAGTCTTCGGAAACGCTCACAGCCCCGTCCTCGGGGCGTCTCCGGTGCAGTAGGGCCACAAAAGTCGCCCCGGGGACGGGGCTTCGAGCACTTTCCGAGAGATCTCACAGTAATGAAGGGAGACAATATGACAGAGGACAAAGCCCTCTGGCGCGAAGCACTGGCCCATTACCAAGCCTGGAACGAGGCGGAGTTCGCCGACCGTGTGCGGCAGGCTGGTAAGCAGACGCTGGCCGAGAAGTGGCGCGCCTACCTGGGCCTGATGACATTCTGCTGGCGCGTCAACCCGGAACCGAGCGCATGGGAGCAGAGACAGACCGCCGAGGAATGGGAAGCCTACTACGCCAGGATGCAGCGCTTCGAGGAACGGAGACGCAGGCGTGGAACGATACCTTGAGCCACCGCTGCGAGAGGCAGTCGCGTTCCTCGAAGCGCACGGTTATCGCTACGCCGTCATCGGGGGCATCGCCGTCACAACGTGGGGAATCATACGCGCCACCCGCGACATTGATCTAAAAGTGCTCGTCCCCGACATAGACTACACCGCCGTGCGCACCGCCATCCGCGCCGCCTTTCCAGAACCAGGCCGCCCCCGCGCCCCGGACAACCCGCTCATCGTCTCGGCGAACATCGAAGGCGTCACCGTGGACTTCCTTCTTGCCTTGCCAGGCTACGAGGAGCAGATCATCACCCGCGCCGTGCGCTGCGATCTGGGTGATTTGCAGGTATGGGTATGCACGCCAGAAGACCTGGTGATCCAGAAAGCCATCGCTGGCCGGGCCAAGGATTGGCAGGACATCGAGGGCATCCTGATCGAGCAGTATGGGCATTTGGACCTGGACTACCTGGAGGACTGGCTGATCCAGTTCACCGAGTTGCTCGAACAGCCAGAGATCCTCTCACAATACCGCGCCATTCAGGACCGCATCGCCGCCGTGCACGGGGAAGCAGAATGAGTGTACTGATGCATCGCTCGCCGATAACCGAGCCTCTCCCTGAGCAGACCTGTACCCTCTGCGGCACCCACTCACACCTCATCGCCGACCACCTGAGCCTGTGCGCTGCTTGCATCCGCAGCTGGCCCCGAGAGGCGCTACCGATCGCCGACGAAGCCCACGCCGCCGCCCGCCGCCTCTTCGGCCTGCCGAAGCGACCGCCTCGCGCCGAGGGGGGCCGCCGCTGCGGGCTGTGCGTGCAAGAGTGCGTCATCGGCGAGGGGGAGCGCGGCTACTGCGGCCTGCGCATCGTGCGCGACGGCAAACTGCGCCACCTAGCCGGCACTCCGGCTCGAGGCCTCCTCCACTGGTACCGCGACCCCCTGCCCACCAACTGCGTCGCCGACCCCGTCTGTGCCGGGCACACACAGCGCGGCAAACACAACCTGGCCGTCTTCTACGCCGCGTGCACCACCGACTGCCTGTTCTGCCAGAACTGGAACTTCCGCGAGACCGACCCGGTCCGCTCGACCAGCCTCACCGCTACCGAGTTGGCTGACGCCGCCAACCCACGCACGTACTGCGTCTGCTACTTCGGCGGCGACCCGGCCGCCCAGATGCCGCACGCCCTGGCCGCCAGCCGCATCCTCGCCCAGCGGGGCGTCGCCGTCTGCTGGGAGACCAACGGCACCGTCCACCCCCGCCTAATGAAGCGTGCCCTCGATCTCTCCCTGGCCACTGGCGGCTGCGTCAAATTCGACCTCAAGGCCCACGACGACAACCTCCATCGCGCCCTCACCGGGGCCAGCAACCATCAGACACTGGAGAACTTCGCCCGCGCCGCCGCCCGCTTCGACGAGCGGCCCAACCCACCCCCGCTCGTCGCCAGCACGTTGCTGGTGCCCGGCTACGTGGACGCTGAGGAAGTAGGCCGTATTGCTCGCTTCATCGCCGACCTCAACCCGGCCATTCCCTACGCCCTGCTCGGCTTCGCCCCCCATTTCCTGTTCCCCGACCTGCCCCGCACATCCGTGCGCCACGCCGAAGAGGCCGAGGCCGCCGCCCGCGCGGCCGGATTGCGTACTGTTCGCATTGGCAACCGTCACCTGCTCTCCCGCGACTACTGAGCCCCATGCACGGCCATCCTGGAGTCAATAGCCAAGAATTCCTATTGAAAGGGTTTGTCCTTTGCTGTATCCTATATGTGGGAGAAGACCAATCCATTCCCCAATCAAAATGAACGGTATAGGAGTGCTCAAGAAAACGCTACTCGGCTGGTTGATCTCATTGACGCTGCTGGTTCCCGCCACATATCTGACCTATGCTGCAGGACCGCCGACGCCACCTCCGATCTCGCCTCAGCATGACAGTGACTCGGCCCCCGTTGCATTCTCAATCATCGTCTACTCAGACGGGACTTGGGAGGGCGAAGCTCATTTCGCTCCCCTGTCGTCGGCACCGTCCAGCTTGGGATTAGAAGCGGCGCTGGATGCACAGGTACAGCGAGAGGCGGCGGCAATCTTTAGAGGTCACGGGATTCGCTACAGCTTGGACGAGAAGAAAGACGTCAATTACACCTTTTCCCTGAAGGGAGAGTACGCGAGCGAGATTGTGGAGATGGCCCTTAGCGCGGGGCACGTCGTGAAACGGCTGGATGGCCCGGTGGCCCTGTATCTGGGAGGGTTTGTACGCGAAAGCCAACCACTGACGCTTACCCTGTCGGCTAACCCTTCCACCGGCTATTCGTGGGATGTGGAGGCTCTGGATGGAAGCACCATCTCCCAGTCGAACGATGTGGAAACACACCACATCTCAGAGGGGCTGGGGGTTCTGACCAGACAGGTCATCCGGCTCGCGGCTATGGAGACAGGGCAGGTCAATCTTCGCCTGGTCTATCGCCGTCCGTGGCAGGCCGATCTCTCGCCGACCGTGGTGATCTCCATCCAGCCCGATGGCCTGGACCTTGCAGCCGCTTGTTCGACCCTCAGTATGCCCCTGCCACCCCCGGTTTCCACTCACACTTTCGAAAGTCTGAAGGGACTGCTTGGTCAAGCCTCTCAGTGGTCCACTGCCCCCTCCTCGGCGCAAGGCCTTCCCAGCGCCTACAACTGGTGCGACGAACACGGTGGATGCACGCCCATCAAAGATCAGGGACAGTGTGGAAGCTGCTGGGCTTTCGCGACCGTCGGGCCGCTGGAAGCGCACCTCCAGGCGGCAGGGCAGATGACCGACCTATCAGAGCAATACCTGGTTTCCTGCAATATCGAATCACCAAAGTATGGATGCGACGGCGGCTGGTTTGCTCACGACTATCACCTTAACGAGATACCGCCGAATGAAACCCAGGCCGGAGCCGTGCTGGAATCAGCGTTCCCTTATGTGGCGAGCGATGTCCCCTGCTCAGGGCCATACAATCACCCCTACAGAATCGCCTCCTGGCATTACGTAGGAAGTTGGAGCGGTATTCCCAGCGTAGATGCGATCAAGCAAGCCATATACGACCACGGTCCAGTTGCAGCCGCCATCTGTGCAGGCAATGAATTCCAGGACTACGATGGTGGAGTCTTCCAGACTGACGAGACTTGCGATTACACAATCAACCACGCCATCGTCCTCGTGGGATGGAACGATTCCGAGCAAGCGTGGATCCTGCGGAACTCCTGGGGCACCGGCTGGGGCGAGAGCGGCTATATGCGCATCCAGTATGGAGTATCCCAGGTGGGGTACGCGGCGAACTACGTCATCTATAACATCCCATTGGTCGCCTCGGACTGGGTCTACCTGCCGCTGGTAGCGCGTAGCTTCGGTGCAACTCCCACTCTGTCCAACGGTGACTTCGAGGGCGGCCGCGATGGTTCCTGGAGCGAGTACTCCAGCAATGGATGGGGTCTCATCCTGCAATCATCAGACCTGCCCAGCTACGTATCTCCTCACGGAGGTAACTGGGCCACCTGGCTGGGAGGAGACGACGATGAGACCTCAACCCTCTCCCAGCAGGCAACTATTCCCTCCGATGCCACCACGCTCAACTACTGGTACTGGATCGATTCGGAGGACTGGTGCGGCTATGATTACGCCTACGTCCGCTTTGGCTCTACCACCCTGAAGACCGACAGCCTTTGCGAGTCGAACAACACGGGGGGATGGAAGTTCCAGCAGATCAACATCACAAGTTGGCAGGGGCAGACGGTGGAACTGCGCTTCGTCGTCGAGACAGACGGGAGTCTAAATAGCAACTTTTTCCTGGACGACGTGAGCCTCTCAACGACCACAGCGTCACCCGGACTGCCCATCTCCCCCGACACGCCAGAGGCCTCGGCGGGCCACACAACTGCAACCAAGGAGTCACGATAAACCAACCGACCCCAATCTGCTGATCAATCTGCTCTCTGAACAATCATTACTCAAGTCACCGGTGAAAATATTCCAGCCGGACATCCTCCTAACTACAGAGACGTAGAGTACGCGGAGCAAATCATTCTTTCATTCCCTCTGTGCACTCTGCGTCTCAGTTTTGAAGCGTGAGTAACTTGAGAATGTCAGATTAACATAAAGCAGGCTGCACTTGCTCGCCGGTGCTCGTAGCCCCCGTCCCTTCGGGCTGAGCCTCAGGACGAAGCCTCGGGGGCGCCTCAAACGAGATTTGCCCGGGGAACACGCCCTTGGGGACAAGGGCTGAGAGCCTTTGGCCAAATGTGACATTATCAAGGTAATCGCGGTCGAATCGCACTTGACAAAATAGAACATTTGTGCTACACTAAAATCAAAGTGAGAAGTATGGGCGACATGACAGCGAATCGTGGTAGAGTTTGATTCGATTTCAACTGACAG